>JBBDMI010000015.1 GCA_040878395.1 Candidatus Dependentiae bacterium
GCTCCTAAGCGTAAAGTAGCTAAAAAAACTACTGCTAAACGTAAGACTGCAAAAAAAGCAGCTCCTAAACGCAAAGTAGCTAAAAAGACTACTGCTAAACGTAAGACTGTAAAAAAAGCAGCTCCTAAACGCAAAGTAGCTAAAAAAACTGCTGCTAAACGTAAGACTGCAAAAAGAGCAGCTCCTAAGCGTAAAGTAGCTAAAAAAACTACTGCTAAACGTAAGACTGCAAAAAGAGCAGCTCCTAAACGCAAAGTAGCTAAAAAAACTACTGCTAAGCGTAAGACTGCAAAAAAAGCAGCTCCTAAACGTAAAGTAGCTAAAAAAACTACTGCTAAACGTAAGACTGCAAAAAAAGCAGCTCCTAAACGCCGTACTGCAAAACGCAAGACAGCGAAAAAGAGAGCGTAATAGCTTTTTAAAATAAAAAAAGGCACATGTTTATATGTGCCTTTTTTTATTGTCTATTTTTTTGTTTTATGCGCGCAATTTCAACTCTTCTTGAGAAAATAAGAACAGTCCCAAGAAAACAATTACAAGAGAAGATACAAATGGCCATCCAATTTTTTCCGATAGAAATAACCAACCAAAAAATGCTGCGAATAAAGGTGTAATGAATCCTGCAAAAGAAACAAATGTTACCGAGTATATTGATAACAAATAACCATACAAGTTGAAACATACGATATTAGCAATAACAATTAATGCCAAAGCGTACAAAGAAAATATTGCGATACTAGCTCCATATGGTCCCAATAGCTCGCATAACCAAGGCAAAGATTTACTCAAACAGGCCTCAGGGGGGATAATTGTAGGTATACCTTCAACTATACACGAAGTAAATAATGCGACTATTCCGGCAGCGGTCATGGTATATGCATTTATCATAATAGTGGAATAACCGCGATTTTGTGTCTGCTTTAACACAATCCATCCATAGCTTGCACTTATTACTGCCCCTAATAACATTAATTCAGGTATTGAAAACCACGAAATTGATCCGGCAAGTTCTTCTTGTGATGTCGTTTCCATTAAAATTGGCATCAGCCCTAAAAATCCTATTATAAGCCCAGCTATTTTTTTATTGGTTAAGTATTCACCTAAAACAAAAAAGCTTATTACAGCCGTAATAAACGGCGAAAAATTAAACAAAAGACATGCCTTAGATGACGTTATCCATTGCAAGCTCATAAATTCTAAAATAAATGCTGCATAATATTGAAAAAAACTGACTTGAGCAAGTAATCCTACATCTTTTCGATCAAAGTGTAATTCTGAACGATTAAACATATATTGATATATCCAAAGTAATAGACCACCTATAAGCATACGTATACCAATGAAAAAAATTGGTGTTGTATATGTAAGTGCTGCTTTTCCAATAGTAAATGTACTGGCAAAAAGCATATATAATATAACAAGTAACATCATGTGAAATCCTTATGAGTTATACATACGTGAAGGTGTTTTTTCACCTTTATAAAAAATATAAAGCCCTAAACTAAGCAAACATATTGAATAGAAGAAATATAAAGAAATTTGTTGCGCAAATAATAACCAATTAAAAAAAGCTATAAAAATTGGATCTAGTAAACCGGTAAATGAAAGTAATGTAGGAGAATGAGTTTTAAGTAATACAACATAAAGTTGATACGAACTCATATTGGCTAAAATACCTATAATAATCCAAAAACATGATTCATATATCGTACATGATGGTAGTAATACATTTGATTCAACAAAGAATGAAGTTAATAATGACAAAGCTCCTCCAATAGATAAGCTTATACCATTTATTAAAAGAGCATCATAACAATGAACTATTTTTTTTGTTATGATCCAACCATATGCATAGGCTATCATAGAAATAACGATTAAACATTCGGGTATATAATACATAGAGCTGGAAACAACTTCCTCGGTATTAGCAATGAACAATATGGGAATAAATCCCAATAGACCAAACGCCAGTCCCCACAATTTCATAACGCCAAATCGTTCATGTAGCATGAAATATGAAAATACAGCCGTAATAAATGGCGTGCAGGTATAAATTAAGGCCCATTTGTGTGAAGAAACATATTGTGCAGCAACTGTATCGAAAACATATGGAATATACACCTTAAACAAAGCAATTTGAAGGAATATCCAAATATGTTTTTTTTCAACCTTTATTTTTTTATGCCTCATTACATAGTAAGCCAAAAAAAGGACGCCGCATATTGATATGCGGCTTCCAACTAAAAAAATTGGTTTTATAAGCAATAAACTTTGTTTACCTATCAAATAAGTACTGGCAAAAATAGTGCGTAAAATACAAACAATTAACATGTATTTCTAGTTACTCTCAAAATGAATTTCTTCATCAATAACGCGAATTCGTTCAATTTTGATTGCTTTACCGGTTGAAATATCCACTTCAATCCAAGCTCCGGTCATCATAAGCGGCGCTGATTCTTCAACAGAAAATTTCACCGGCATTTGTTTTATAAAGTGCTGAATGATCGGTTCTTTTTTCATGCCTAACATAGAATTTAATGCTCCGGTCATACCTAAATCAGTAATAAATGCAGTACCTTTGGGTAAAATACGTTCATCAGCTGTTTGTACATGTGTATGCGTACCCACCACACCGGATACTTTTCCATCAAGAAAATACCCCATACCCGCTTTTTCTGAAGTAGTTTCTGCATGCATATCAACAAAAATCATCTTAGTCTTATCCCTTAAATAGGTCAAAATTGATTCTGCTGCACGAAAAGGACAGGTTACATGGTCACGCATAAAAACGCGACCAATTAAGTTTATTATCGCAATAGTATGTCCCTTACAGCTAAATGTTGTTACACCAACACCAGGCGTTTCTGATGGATAATTAGCAGGACGTAATAAATCAGTATTATTCTCTAAATAACTATAGATTTCTTTATTAGCCCAAATATGATTTCCTGACGTTACTATATCAGCACCATTATGCTTAAAAAATCCTACTATACGAGAAGTAATACCACGGCCACGGCCGTCGCTATTTTCTCCATTAACAATAACTGCATCAATATTATTTTCTTTGCGGACACGATCGATATGTTTTTGAAACATCGTACGACCAGGAGATCCGACAACATCTCCAATAAAAAGTATTCTTAAATGATTCATATATTTACCTTGCATACTCAATTGCACGTTTTTCGCGAATAACATTAACTTTTATTTGACCGGGAAAGTTCATTTCCTCTTCTATCTTTTCAGCTAAACTGCGTGCCAAAATTCCTGCTTGTTCATCATCTAACGTATCTTCTTGAACAATGACACGAACTTCACGACCGGCTTGTAATGCATAAGCTTTTTTCACACCATCAAATCTTTGTGCTATTTCTTCTAATTTCTCAAGGCGTTTTATATAAGCTGTTAATGTTTCTCTACGAGCACCAGGACGTGAAGCTGATATAGTGTCTGCTATAACAACAATCGGAGCATAAATTGAAGTAAATGGAACTTCTTGATGATGAGCTGCAATTGCATTAACAACACGTGGGTCTTCGCCACATCTTTTTGCGATTTCAGCACCAATCATAGCGTGAGGTCCTTCAACTTCAGCAGTTACGGCTTTACCGATATCATGCAACAAACCGGAACGCAATGCAATCTGAGGATCTAACCCAAGTTCTTCTGCAATCATGCGAGAAAAAACACCCACCTCTTTGCAATGTTGTAATACATTTTGTGAAAAGCTGGTACGAAAATTCAATTTACCAAGTAAGGTAATAATTTCTTGGTTTAACCCTTGAAGGTTAAACTCTAAAGCAACCTCTTTACCATATTCTTCAATAATCTCTTCAAGCTCTTTTTCAACCTGCTCAACTGTTTCTTCAATACGTGTAGGATTAATTCTACCGTCAGAAATAAGTCGATTTAATGTTCGTTTTGCAACTTCACGGCGAATCGGGTTAAACCCGGAAATACTAATAATTTCAGGAGTTTCTCCAATAACAAATTCCATACCGGTTGCCATCTCCAGCGCCTTGATATTACGGCCTTCTTTACCAATAATACGGCCTTTCATCTCATCACTTGGTAACTGAACAATACTTGATGAGTTAGGAGTTACCTGATCGGAAGTATAACGTTGCATAGCGGTTACTAAAATATCTACTGATTTTTCTTTTGCTCGTACTCGCGCATCTTCTTCAACTTTTTGAATCCATTTTTCATTTGATAAATGAACTTCAGCCTGTAATGTATCGACCAAAGTTTGCTTTGCTTCATCACGTGTCATATTGGCAACACGTTCCAATTTGGTAATGAGTTCATTATATAAATTTTTTAATTTAGTTTCATTTGCACGTAGAACATCTTCTGAACGGGATAAGCTACGCTCTTTTTGCTGTAACTCACGGCGCAATTCATCAATATTGCTTTCTTTTTTATCTAATGCTTCATATTTATTGTTAAGCTTTGCTTGCAGGCGATCAAGTTCAATACGTTCACGCTTCATCTCAAAGTCAAAGTCATTACGCTTTTTATAAATTTCATCTTTAATTTTCAAAAGCGCTTCTTTTTTTTCATTTTCTATTTCACGTTGCACATTCTTACGTTTATTACGAGCACTTTGAAATAATCTATCAGCTTCCACAAAACGTTTTCGCGCATATAACAATAAAAAACTACCCAGTATAGCAAGACCAACTGCCAAACCGAATAGTATTAAAAATGATACATTCACCATAATTCTTCCTAATAAATTGAGTATCAAAACATATGTATTTATATATTGTTGCATGATTAACAAAAGCAACAACATTTTTAAAATAGAGAAAGAATAGGGTTTAATTGACTAAATTTTATCTAGGTATAGTAATAATAAAAAACTATAACTAAATAAAGCAGTAAGAAAAAAGGAGAATCTATCAATAAAAAACTATACAAATTTTATAAAATCATAAATTTTACAGCTCTGCACACAATCGATTCTCTAAGGCCACAATAATCTCTTGCTCTTTGCATTTAAGCTCATCAAGTTCATCTTGTAAGTGAACCGTACGACTTGCAATGCGTAAACCGGCCAAAATAGCAGCCTTTTTATGATCAATATGTTTGTTATGCTTTACAATTTCTTGTATTAAACTGTTCAATAAATCGGCTGCTGCATCAATATGCCCTTGATTTTCATCACTTTTTACCACATATTGATCATTTAATACCTGAATTTTATAGCTTTTTGTCTCATTCATCACTACTGATTTTCACTTTCAATTATAGCATCAATATTCTTAATTAAGTCATCAACAACAGACTTAGTCAGTTCTTTCTCTTCATTTAATTTTTCTTGTAAACGAGTACTCTCGTTTAACATAGAACTTTCAAGCATTTCAACCTGATTTTTAAATTTTTCTACTTCTTCTTTTTGACCAGAAAGATCTTGCTTTAACTGCTCGTTTTCTTTTTTTAATCCATTAGCTAGTTCAACTAATGAAACAATTTTTTGTTCTAATGCTTCTAATAATTTCATAATAGGATCTCCCCCTCATAAACAGTCTCAAGATATTTTCTGGCCCCAGCTTAATAAGCTCCGGTGTTTATTGTCAAGATAAGAACTATTCTTTTACCATTTGAACCAATTGACCAAATGCTTTCGGTTCAAAAATCGCAAGTTGACTTAACATTTTACGATTAAGATCTACTTGTGATTTTTTACATCCAAAAATAAACTTGCTATAAGACATGCCATGTGATTTTGTTGCAGCGCTTACGCGAGCAATAAATAAGGCTCTCATATCACGTTTTTTTAGTTTACGACCTTTAAAAGCATAAGCCATTGCACGCATTAAGGTTTCTTTTGCACGCTTAAAAATATTTTTTCTTTGGCCCCAAAAACCTTTTGTTTGTTTTAAAAGTTTTTTGTGACGCTTTTTAACAACGGTACCTCGTTTTATTCTTGTCATGGTATTTTTATAACCCCAAGTTATAATACTAAAAAATTAATTAACTCGATGTGCTTCATTATACTTGGCTATCTTGGAAGCAAAGATAAAATATTTTTTAAATCTGCTGCACAAATTAAACCGCCTTGGCGCAAATCACGTCTTCTTTTTGGACCTTTTTTGGTCAATAAATGACGACGATATGCTTTTGCTCTTTTTACTTTTCCTTTACCAACACGCTTAAAACGTTTTTTAGCGGCTGATAAACTTTTCATTTTTACTTTAGCCATAATGATGTCCTATTATAAGCAATATTACTTAACATAATAAATACAGAACCAAGATTGCCCCATATTTGATTCACGCTCTTTAACTAAATTTTTTAATCCACTTTCTTCAAAAGTTTTATCAACTTTATCAAAAATTTCTCTTCCACGTTCTTGTCGAGAAACATTCTCACGCCCTCTGAAAAACAATGAAATTTTTACTCGTTTTCCACTGCTCAAAAACTGGATTGCCTGATTAATTTTTGTTTGATAATCATGTTCACCAATTTTTGGTCTAATTTTAATTTCTTTGATCTGAATAGTCTTTTGATGTTTTTTTGCTTCTGATTGTTTTTTCTTACGTTCATAAAGGACTTTCCCAAAGTTCATAATTTTTGCAATAGGAACACCCTCAGGGCCTTTTTCAGTAAGCAAAACCAAATCTAAATTATCTGCTTCTGCAATTGCCAACGCATTTGATAATGAAATTTCACCTACATTTTCGCCATCTTTTGTTATTACCTGCAGTCGGGGCGCACGAATATTTTCATTAATCTGTGGCAAAGAGCTCTTTTTATCTTTCAATTTCTTTATTACCTTTCTTACTTACTACGAAAAAACATAAAGCTTATTACTGTTGCTTAAGAGCTTCTTGTACTTCACTATAAACAACATCAAAATTTTCTTTTTCTTTTAAATACTGTAATGCTTGATCTCTTCCTTGAGCAATCTTGCTCTCTTTATAAGAAAACCATGCACCGGATTTTACAATGATATTAAAAAACAAAGCTGCATCAAGTAAATCCAATTCTTTACTAATTCCTTCACCGAAAATCAAGTCAACTTCCACTTTTTTAAATGGTGGAGCAACTTTATTTTTTACCATTTTAACAGCAAGTCTATTGCCAATATGAATGTCATTTTTTTTCAAACTTGCAATACGACGCACATCAATACGTAATGATGCATAAAACTTCAATGCTTTACCACCAGTTGTGGTTTCTTTTGGCGCAAACGGCAAACCACCGATGTTTTGACGCAACTGATTAATAAAAATAAGTACGGTATTTGATTTGTGTACTACCGGCGTTAATTTACGCAAAGCTTGAGACATGAGACGTGCTTGTAATCCCATATGAGAATCACCCATATCACCTTCAAGTTCAGCTTTTGGCACTAGTGCCGCAACAGAATCGACAACAATAACGTCAACTGCTCCTGAGCGAATAAGCATTTCTGAAATATCAAGAGCCTGCTCGCCATAATCCGGTTGAGAAACAATTAAATTATCTACATCAACACCAATATTTGATGCATAACTAGGATCCATTGCATGCTCTGCATCAATAAAGGCACAAATGCCTCCAGAATTTTGAGCGCTTGCAATAACCTGCAGTGCTAATGTTGTCTTACCTGAAGCTTCCGGACCATAAATTTCAACGATACGGCCTTTAGGTAATCCACCAACACCAATAGCTTTATCAATTAAAATCGAACCGGTTGAAATACCTTCAATTTTAACACGTGGCGTGTCACCCATAAGCATTACAGCTCCATTGCCATATTGCTTATCAATTTGTGAAAAAGTGACTTCTAAAGCCTTTTTTTTATCATCACTATTAGTATGGTTTACTGCGGCCTGTTTTTTTGATGTAGTTGTTTTTTGTTTCATACTGCCTGCGCTTCGTTTAAAGTAAATACTGAGTTATTAGTTTCAATTGTAGCATTTCTAGATAAAGAAGCAACAAAACCTTGAACAAATAGCCCCTTTCTCTCGTTTTGCACACGACTTTCAATCTCTGCTTTATGCTCATTAAATGCTTCTTTGTCACCCTCAGAAACATCCAATACATACAAAACATAGCCTCCATCATTATCAATATGGGTTCCTACGGCAGATTTTTTTTCTAATTGTAACATTTTATCTGCAGGAATTCCTTTCTTATTCAAAGCTTCTAGCGCATCTTTGCTATCTTGCTTAATAAAGTCAGTTTCCTGTAAAGATCCGGCATATTTTTCAGCTACCGCTTGTGCAGAAGAGGTTCTTATTTCAGTTGAAGCTTGTTTAATACGTTGTGCCAACGCTTTTTGGGCACGATCTTCAACCAAATGATTTCTCACTACCGACTTTATGGTTTCCAACTGAGGCAAATAACGCTGCTTTATTTCTTTTAATTGCACTATATAACCTACTTCATTTTCAACAAAAAAGCCTGCCTCGCCATCTTTAAGCTTAAAGAGCATTTGCATACGCTTTGTATCATCTTTAGATGTTAATGGAATAGTGCGTTCTTTGCTCTTTTTTTCTTTAAGGAAAGGGGTCAATGCAGCTTCATCAATACCGGTTGAATCTATAATTTTTTTCATGTCATTGCTGAATTTTTTTGCAAATGTTTGGTGCAATAACGTTTGCTTGATTTCATCCTTTACTTGAGATAATGGCTTAAACTGCATCGGTTTTTTATCAACACGTTGCACCAACTCAATACCATTCTCTGTTTGAAACACTTCTGAAATATCACCATTATTCTTCAACACAAATGATTTACGCTCAAAAGTCGGATCATGATCACCTTTTGAGAAAAATGGCAACAAACCACCATTTTTTGCAGACTCTTCATCCTCAGAAAGCTCTTTTGCTTTATCTGCAAAAGTATCCGGATGTTGCATCAATTCTGCGCGCAACGCTTGAGCTCGTTGATAAAGCAACTCTTTTGGTTCTGTTTCAGAAAATTTTAATAAAATACGTCTTACTTGCACTTTTGATGGCGCATCAACATATTTTCTTACTTTATGCTTATCGTAAAAGTTTTGTATTTCATTGTCTGAAATTGTGATGCCATATAATGATGGGTTAAATTCCCAAACAACTCCAGCACGTTGCTCTGGGACCCAATAGTTTTTTGTATGTGCATCAAAAAATGCTTTCAAATCTGCATCAGTAATCTCTTTTTTCTTTTCTTCAGCCTCAATCGCATCCAACGCAAAAGCAATAATAGCATACTTTCTCTCAGAAATTTCGCTACTAACAGCATCATTGACCATATAACGTGGTGTATAATTAGCAATACCTGCAAGTTCAAGTGCAGTATAACGTGCAAGGGCTTGTTCAATAACCGTCTCAAATTGAGCAACACTCATTCCCATACGTGCAAGATAAAAACTCAGCGCCTGTTCATCAATCCCTTGCGGAGTGAAAAAACCTAGCGGCAATGTATTATATAAGCCTGATTGTTGGACAAATAAAGGGTCATTAAATTTTTGATCCACATAATCGTCACTAATATAAAGAGGTATCGATTGAGCAACTTCGTCAACCACTGCTTCACGAATCAATTCTTCATAAGCTAAAACTTTTGGATCTCGATTTAATCCTAACATTTGCATGAACATATCTGCATAGGCACCATACTGTTCACGCATAATACGAATATTATATTCTTGTTTTGCCGTTGCCCGATAAAACGAAGGTCCATCAATTTCAATATCATTTACTCGAGCAATCCATTGTGGCCCTTGTAATCGCTCACCTAAATTAGGCGCTATAAATACGATTGCAAAAATAACTATAAAAAACCAAATAATATATTTAAAAAATTTAGATTTAATATGTTTGCGTATAACAGTGATCATGCGTCTTTTCCTTTTTATATGAAAAATTGTTTAGTCAACAAGAGACTATACGTATATCTTTTAACCGTTCTTCTTTTTTTATTTTTTCTACAAATGCCAACAACTCCTGTTTATCACTAAACGGTTCTGTTGTCACTTGATACCAAATAATTTTTTTTCCTTGAGCTGTCCTACTATGCCTTTCATCAACACGCACCGGCATATTTTTATTTTGTAAGCGATCAGCAAATTGATGTGCTGCACGTGAAGTACCAAAACCGATTAATTGAGCTTTATAACATTTGGCAACTGGAACTATATTTTGAGCAATAGGTCCACTTGTATTGACTACATTCGCATGCGCAGGAAAAGCTTCATCTACGATAACTGATTTTGTAGCAACTTCTTGTTCCATAATATCATTAAATTGCTCTAAAGCTTTGCGTTGTCCTAAGAAATATCCCGCTATAAAAACACAAAAAGAAAGCATAACAATTGATGCTGTAAGCCAGCTCACTTGCCTATTAGTTAAATACAGCACATCATTATAAGAACGATTTTTTGCATCATTGGATTCAACTTCGTATCTTTTATTTTTTTCAATTTGATTCATAATCACCACAGTCTAAAGTTAAGACATCATCTAATAGTTGTTTAATATATAAGTCATCATCGGGGTAAGTCAAGTCAAGTTCGATTATTTTTCCATATGTATTACTATTTTCTTTTTGTGCAGTTGTTACTATTTTTTTGAGCATGCGCCAAAAAGTTTCTTGCCTTTTTGCATAATTTCGCGTCCGCTGTGCAATAATTTCTGTTGCGTGCTGTAAATCATATACATGCTTTAAATAACCAATCATTTCAGTATATCCAATAATTCCTTTTTCTTGCACAAACAGTTCCCAAGGAGTCCCCAATAACTGCTTTGCTTCATCAAGCCATCCGGACTGAACCATCTGCACAGCACGTTTATTTATACGCCTATAAAGCTCTTTTTTTTCACGCGTTACATGCACCAAAACAAATGGTGCGATCGGATCATAAATCGGTTTATACTCAGATGGTTTTTTTCCTGTAACAAACCAGATTTCCAATGCTCGCTTAATGCGATAATAATCATTTGGATGGATAGATAGAGCTCTTTTGGGATCAATTTCTTTTAAACGTTCCCACATATCTTGCTCAGGAATATCAATATTAAATTGTGCTTTATTTTCAGAAACCGTTCCTGATACCAAACGAAATAAAAGAGCTTTCAAATAAAAACCGGAACCACCTACTAAAATAGGAATACGCTTTCTTTTATGAATTTCATCAATTTTTTCTTGTACTAATTTTCGATATGCGTGGACGGTAAGATGTTCAGGATGATCTTTAATATCAAATAAATGTTGTTTAATTGGGCTTTTTTTCCAATCAGGTTTTGCCGTGCCAATAGTAAGAGGAGTGTAGATTTGCGCACTGTCCATATTGATTATTTCAGCAGGAATTTGAGCTGCTAATTTTTCTGCAAAATCACTTTTTCCGCTAGCAGTTGGACCATAAATAAAGATTACTTTTTTGTTTTTATTGATCATGTTTTTATTTTATCAGATAAACAAGCAGGGAAATTTCCCTGCTTGTTTATGTATCTATATTTAAATTACTTTAGATTACAGTAGCAACTGTTTGCTTACTGTGCATTATGACATTATTCTTGTGCATAGTAAAGAAGGATCTTAATAATTCAATTGCTTTATCTTCATTAATTTGCTTTACAATAGCAATTTCTTGAGCCAATAAAGACTCTGTTTGATGTAAAAGATTTTTTTCACCAAAAGAAAGTTCTTTTTGTGTTGCAATAAACTTTAAGTCACGATATACATGACCAATTTCATCCAAACTGCCAGAACGCAATCTAAACTGATAATCCTTATTTCTTTTATTCCAATTGCTCGCAGTGAGCTCATGGATATCTTTTGTTGTAGGTTGGGAAAGCATATTAAAAACATCATCTATTTTTTTTACAGATGATAGTCTCCGAATCCCCGTTAAACTTTTTACTGGAACAAGTATCGTCATGTCTTTACTCAGAAAAGTGAGTTCAAAAAAACACACTTTATGACCTGCTACACTTTTTTCAATAGCTTGACTTACAATCGCTACCCCATGTCCAGGGTACACAACTTTTTCATTAACAGAAAACATTACTGTCCTTCCCTTTAAGGAAAGGACTAAAACTCAAAAAACTTTTCTCTCATTACATGAATAAGTATACCAGAAAAAACAGAATTATTAAGTAAACATTATAGTTGACTATGCCGCCTTATTAGCAATATTTTTATAATAAAAAGTAACAAACTTGAAAAGAATAGATGAAAAAACCAATGGCGGAACCCACCAATACTTCTTCACCCATTGACTCAAAGTTAAACCACTTTTTTGATAATGATCTACTACAGTACCCATCTGCTCAACAATCACATCTATCGCATTTAAAATATCTTCAAGCGGTAACTGCTCAATTTGACTATGAATTGTAAGCACATCATTATGAGAAAGCGATTTAAAGGCTCTTTGTTTCTCTTGTTGGTTCTTCAACAACAAAAAAACATACATTGATACATCACGGACAAACAGTTCATTATCAATATATTTATACTGATTGAGATCATCCCAAAGTTGATGCAATGTTTTGCCTTCCCCTCTTTTGTGCCACCAAAAGACCGGCGGATCAATTGCACGGACCTGATCTGCCGACAGATCTTGTTCAGATGAAGTAAGAAGGTATTGTATAGCGCTATCTAATCGATGCAAACAGTAAAGTCTAAATGCAACTTCATCTGTGTGAATGCGCAACTTTAAATCATCCATCTCTTCAATACGTAAAGCTACTTCCTTAATAGGTTTATCACACAACAAACATTCTAACTGATCTGTCATCATAGAAATTACTTCGATCCGTTCTTGAAGATTAAATTTTTTACACACCTGTTCATCTTTATATTTTAATGGCGCTTTTTTAACACCTTTACATTCATGAACATAATCAATGGTATTGCGCGTAATAATAAAAATTTCTTTACTAAAATCTTCAACCAACAGGTCATCCTGCAATGATTTATATGATGTAAATGAATCCCATACCATAAACAACGGTTTAAGGCTCCGCGTTTGCACAATACGCTTAATTGATCGAAGAATCTGTTTATGCTCAAAAAAACCATGCGATGACGTTGGCAATATAAGATCAAAATTTATCTTACGCCCTGCAATCATCGCTTGCATCGCATTGACTTCATTGTACATTTTTGCCAACAACTTAATCGTTTTATCCAATCGAGCAACAAAGTAATAACGTCTATATACTAAAAATGTCTGCTCATTGATTGGAATTGTATCTTCATTTTTTGCGAATGATGACTCTGCGTATAGGCACAAGCACAATACAAGCCAAATTTTTATTTTTTTCATGACACACTCTAACATTACTTAGTCAAATAATAATAAGCACCAAACCCTAATGCTGTAGATAATATTCCGGGAATGATTGCCCACAGATATTTTTTATCATTTTTACTCTCTAATGCCTGAATAGCAATTAATTTATCAGTAACCATGTCGATCGCTTGCAATGTTTCATCTAAAGGCAAAGAATCAATATGTTCATAAATCTCTAATACCTGACTCATCTCAGTCATTATAACCTGTTCGGCATGATCTGAAAGATTTTTAAATAAAAGACTTTTATATACCAAAAAAATATTCATAAGCATCTCTTGCAAAAAAGAATCATCACTTGCAAAACGATATTGCTTAAATTCATTACACACACGTAATAATGGATCCAAACTTTTTTTCTGGCACATTTGAATAATGCAATCACGCATATGATCATTACTGAAATGCTCTATTTCATCAAGCAAATCAACTGATTCTTCAGCTGAACGAATGTTATCACTCTTTGCCAACGGATACTGTTTTTTTTCATGTAAATACGCCAAAAACTGCATACTTTTATGTAGACGCTTAATAATGAAAAAACGCCTTGCAACTAAGTTAGTCCCGACTTCATCAATATCTTTATGCACCATGATGTGCGAGCGGCTTGCCCCATACCTTAAAGTATCGGTCACCTGATCAATACAACATAACTTTTGCTCCAAACAGATGCCACCTCGATACTTTTTGTGCAACGGCTCTATCAAGTCACAAATATAATAAATCAATTCAATAAATTCATTTTTAAAAATTAAACTATCAACATAGCGATATGAGCAGAACATATGCCAAAGGTCAAACAATGGCATCATTGTTTTTTTTTGACTCATGCATTCAACAGCTGATTGAATGGCTTCTAAACGAAATAATGTTGCGTCAAGTCGCTCAAATGGAACACACTTTTGCACCTGATCATTATGCAACAGTTGCAATGATGGTTCAAGCCTTTTTATCAAATAATAACGATGATAAATGTGATCAGTTCTTTCTTGTATTACCATTTGCTCAGGAAATAAACCGGTTGCTTGAATTGCAGTAGATAAAAAACATAATACAATAATTACAAATTGAATAAACATAATACAATTCCTTGTCAGCAAAAATATCAACTTTAAGTATCAACGATATACATACTTATTTGCAATAATTAAAAATTGAATCTTGCATATTACATTGACATTCATCTTCAACAACTGACAAACTCACTATGTAATGTCACATATGCTATCAATTTCTATAAGGGTTTATTCATGAGCATTCGATCATATTTTTTACTTATATATATTCTACCTCTGCATATATATACATATGATTACGATCTCATCATTGTAGGCACAGGAGCATCTGGAACTATTGCAGCACAAACAGCCGCGCGATACAATGTACGCATTGCTACAATTGAAAGCGAAAAAACACCAAAAAAACGCGTTCTGTATAGTGATATCCCATTAAAAGCTTTAATTAGAGTCGCCCAAGCCTCTCAATCAGTTGAAAAAATGCATGAACTTGGAATAGATATTGATATATCAACCAAGCACATCTCTAACATATTTTCCTACATAGAAAAAGTTGTTGAAAATGCAAGTCAAATATATTCCACCAAATATCTTCCTGATCGACAGGTTGAACAACTTATTGGACAAGCTCATTTTATTGATGAACATACCGTCGAAATAAATGGTCAACATATAACCTCAAATAAATTTATTATAGCAACAGGTGGAGAACCATATGTCCCTGAATTTACCGGTATTGAAAAAATTCCATATTTAACGGAAAATAATTTTTTTCAACTAAAAGAACTACCCAAATCAATCATTATTGTTGGAGAAGGACCTCTGGGCATAGAAATGGCAACAACACTTCATAGACTTGGCGTTGAGGTTACTGTTGTCACAAAGCATGGACTTGTTTTACCAAAATATGACTTTGAACTCATTGAAATGCAACACCAACTTATGAAAATGGAAGGAATAAAAATATATTACAATGCACGTATTAAAGAAGTTGATTACATTAATAATAAAATAACCGCTCGATGCAAAAACAATCTCAGCGAAGAGTTTACCCTTAATGCCGACAGAATTTTGATAGCTTTAAATCGTAATGGCCGAATAAAAACATTAAATCTTGAACATATTGGTGTGGTCACCCATAGAGATGGCATCGAGGTTAATAATACTATGCAAACCTCTATTGGCAATATCTATGCATGTGGCGACGTAGTCGGCCAAATGTATACATTAAATCGCGTAGGCTATTACCAAGCACAAATTGCCGCTCACAATGCCTGTAAGCCTTTCTGGAAAAAAAATATCGTTACTGATTATTCAAATGTTTCATCACATATTTATGCTTCTCGTCCATTAGGAGCTATCGGATTAACTGAACAAGAGTCTCGAAAGAAATTTGGCAACAATCTCCATATCTATCGCTACAGCTATGCATCATTTGCACGACCACAAATAGATAACACCACTGATGGCGTTGCAAAATTCATCTGCGACTCATCTGGGAATCTCCTGGGAGTTCATGTTTTAGGGGAATCTGCAGATGAAATCATTGACAGTGTACACATAGGAAAAAATTTTGCGGATCAATTTGAAGACTATCTCTTTGAACTACGTACATCTCCAAATTATCTTGATCTTGTATGGGAAGCTTCTAAACAGACCGAATTAGATTCTAATAGAAATATTTTTAGTGCAATTTTACGCTACATAAAAAGAGTAATTCCGATTTAAAGTCAATATTTGTCAAATACCATCGACCTGCTACAATGAGTATATAAATAAGGGTGGATCGATGGATAAAAGAATTTATCGTGTTTTAGCCTATGCTGGCATAGAATCAATTGTGTATCAAAGCATGCTTTTTGTGCATCAAATTATGTTATTCCGAACATTAAGCACACATCTATATGGCCAAATAGGCATTCTATTTTCAACTGTTTTTTTAGCTGTTTTATACTTAAATGCCGGCCTTGATATCAGTTTGGCAACACTATTTCAGCAAGCAAAACAAAGCAAACAACATTTCTATCATCTTATAATTAAACAGATATATTGTAATGCGCTATTTGCAATAGGGGCATTATGCATCGGTTATCTCATTGCCTCAAGTTATATTACCGCATTCAATTCAATATATACTTTTTTACTATGTGCAGTTTTAGTAATTATAGAGTCTACAAAAAAAACTATAAAGCAAGTGCTGCATTTATCATTTTTTCAACGCTCTGTTGCTTTGACTGAAATTGCAACACTTTTTTTATATGTCATTATTGTATGGTCATTCCTACTTTCTGGGTATACCGCTTCAATAACTTTGGTTTTTATACCATTTATTTGTATTTCATCAGTTGCAACACTTCTATATGTACACAACCTTCACACGCATTATCAAACATTAATTAACAGCAATGAACCATATCATATAAATTGGGCACACATAGTTACTATGCGTTTTAAAAATTATATATACCAAATAAGCCATAGTTTATACTCAGGAAATTTTTTAGTGCCAATTATTGCTGCTCAATATGGATTTGAACTTGCCGCATTGCTCAAAGTAATCAGCATGAGCGCTTATAGTATAAACAGTATAATTCAGCATGCATTTGGCATCACAAGTAACGTATTTTTTGCCCATATGAAAAATATGCACCTTATACATAAAAAAGAGTTTTTCTCAAAGATAAGTCCTTATATATATCATACACTTTTTGTTATCGGCTTAATGATGTTTTTGCACCATCGCTATATTCAGTTTCTTGATCCTAATCTATGCAGCGATCATATCTATATTATCTATCTCTTTTTACTCATTATATTTTCTGAAAACATTGCACTTACTCACGAACATTTCTTTATCATCGAAGAACGAACCAATCTTCTTATCGCATGCAACATTGGACTACTCATTCCTCTATTGATAACACAATATGCATTGGTTTCATGCTCATTGTTTACACTTTTATGCTCTTTATTATGTATACGCGCTCTGAGCTTTTTATGCATATCTTTGTACAGTTGGTATGCATGGAAAATACGCATGTCTCTTGGAGTAAAGCCGCTGTATCTTTCTGCATCTGCCGCATTAGCTCTCATCTGCTTTTTATTATCTTAATAACAATATTTGATTTATTAAAAAAAATAGGTTAAATATAAAGCACGCATACAAAAAGGAAAAAATAATGAACAAGCAAAATAGTGCTTTGATAATATGTATTCTATTCATTAATCAAACTGTTTTTGGTAATAATGAACAGACAATAACTCGATGGAAAAAAGAGGGAATTGCCTTTGATCAACCGGAATTTGTTGTTGTGGATAATAAAGCGACGATTGGACAACAAACCACCATAGGTTGCGGTGTCCATATCCTTGGCCAAACGAACATCGGCACATCATGTACTATTGGTCATTTTAGTATCATTAAAAATTGCACACTCGGAAACAATGTCACTATCTATTCACATTGTGTTCTTGAAAATGCGGTCATTGAAGATAATGCAAAAATTGGTCCTTTTGCACATATCCAAGAAAGCACCACTATTATGCAACATGCTGAAATTGGAAATTTTGTTGAAGTTAAAAGAAGCACTATTGGCGTCGGAACAAAAGCGAAACATTTAAGTTATTTAGGTGACACAACAACCGGTAAAAAAGTTAACATTGGTGCCGGCACCATAACGTGTAATTATAATGGCGTAAGTAAACATAAAACAAATGTTGGTGACAACACACTTATCGGTAGTAACAATTGCTTGGTTGCTCCAATTGAAATCGGCAACAATGCTATAACCGGTGCCGGATCAACATTAACGCAAAATGTTCCTGATGATGCTCTTGCCATTGCACGATCAAATAATCAGATTAATAAAGAGGGCTATGCGTCTAAACTTTTGCAAAAATACAAAAACGAGAAAAAAAATAACCTTAATTGAAAAAAAACGCGAACAATTTCAAGCTTATTTCCAAACTTTTTGCCGTCGCCTATATATTTAATCACGAATTACCTTTAATTAAATGTAGACTATTTTTTAATGTGTAACGCTTAAATACTTCAATTTGATCAAAATAAATTTAATTTAAATATATTTTCTTAATTATAGAGATTAAACTATAAGAAAGTTTGGTCAAAAAAGTGAAATGATTGGTTTCTAATTAAATATATACAAAATAAGCGTAATACAACCATTTTTTTTAAATTTTACTTTATAATATTTTTTAGATAATGCACATCATTGACCAAGATTTTTAAAAACTGTTCACAGTATTGTAAAGAATAAAATGTGGGTAATGCATATTAAAAGTGCAATTTATAGTTTCTACAAAAGGCATAATGTAAAAAATCATGATCTCTCTACCAAAAAACACGAACAAAAATGACTCAAATTTGAACATTTCCATTCGCTTTAATATGTTTGGCAACAAAAATACATAAAGCCATTATACTCAAAATGAGTTTACAACAAAAATAAATATTTCAGTGAGAGTAGTTTTAAACACATTTGAATAACATTTGTTTAATTATAGAAATTAACCAGCATTAAAACCAAAAATTATTTTTTTGCAGCTTTAGCCGTACTTGTATTGTACCTCTCACGTTCCTGTGCAATTTTACTTTCCAGATACCTCTTCATTTCAAAGAATTGATTAAGTTTTTTTGTTTTCTCCGGTGTTTCAGGGCCAGCTTGATAAAAATACATCTTGAGGCCTGCTTTTTCCATAGATCTGCTAAGATTGCCAATAGTTTCAACCATTTCATTTGCATTTGTTGCCGTATCAAATGCATTATCAACATTCCTCTTATACCTTTCAACAACCGGATCGGCAACTTTTTCTGGATCCATAGAAAACATGTTACCAAAAGTAAATAACGCTGCTAACATGACGATACATACATTTGTTTTCATAGCTTATCCCTATTGCTTAATATTTTATTTATCTTCTTCTTTTTACAATTTCTTTATGTGTCGATGCTCCTGGAATTGACCTATAACGATTATCAATTTTTTCTTGTTGCTCAATCATTTTTTGTTTTAAGAATTCATTTTTAAATTGATTACATTGTTCCGGATTTTGAGTATGAATTTTTCTGAGATCTTCTAACCAATCTTGTGTTAATTCATGAGCCAATTCATCGGCAGACTTACGCTTAAATAATTCAATAATATACACTTGATCACGAGGACTTTGAATTTTACCCAACTTGTATTGCAGTAATGTAATTATAATTTGAACAACACTTTCAGTTTCCATTTTTCCCTGATCCATAGAAATCAAATTACCAAAAAAACTCAAACTGATTAACATTATATATTTATTTACATATTTCATCTTTATCCTCCTACTTTTAACGATTATCCTTTAAGAGCATTTTTTGTAAATTCACGAATACTCTTATTTTCGTTGCGAAAACCATCTTTTCAGATTATTGGCAAAACTTGGATTTTTTTCCATAGCCATTTGGATTGCCGATTTACCACGTTTATTTTTTTTATTTGGATCAGCTCCAGCATTAATCAATTCTTGTGCAACTTTGTTACGCTCAGGAGAATGAATATTATACTTGACCAAATAATGTAATGGAGTTTCACCATATGCATTTTCTATATTAGGGTTCACATTATTATTATCTAATAATAATTTTACAAACGGAAACATATTATATTGTTTATTGACCGCAAAGTGCAATGGTGTATTTTTAAATCGAGTTGTATCAGCAGCATCCACTTGTGCTCTGTACTGTATTTGACGTTCGGCAAAAGGTAGATCATTACGAATAATTGCAAGCATTAACCCGGTGCGACCAAGCTCATCGCGCACATTTACCTGATCTCCTTGACCTAAAGGCCTAAAAGCTTCAATTGCACGAACACTTTCCGGTTGCAATGTGTTTTTTGCATACTCAAGGGGCGTCCATCCTTCTTTGTTTTTCAATGTTAAATCAAACATAGAGCCAAAATTTTGCATAAGATATTGAATCCAGCCAGCATCTTTTTCACGAATAACTAAATGCAGATAAGTGTTACCAATATTATTTTGTATATTTACATCAGCCAAATCAGCAATAAAAGTTTTAAAAATAGGAGTTAATGTTTCCAATTGATTTGCCTGCAATGACCACATAAGCGGTGTTTCACCCAAATTGTTTTTAGCATTAATATATGCACCGGCATCTACTAAATAATCAATCATATCAACACTATTGCGCGGATTAACTATTATTGCAGCAAAATGTAATGGGGTATTATCAAAAGTATGATCTTCTTGTCGTGGTGAAGTTTTAGAGCGCGCATTAACATCGGCACCATAATATATCAATGTCTCAACCAGGCCAGATCTATCACTACTTTGATCATAACGACCAAAGTCACCAAATCTTCCGATATTAATTGCATACATAAGGCCTGTTTGACCCAAACTATTGCGTTGATCTACATCTGCACCATTGGTATCAGCAAGTAATTTTTTGATAGTTTCTAAATTTGCCTCAGGAGTAAACCAAATAGGCTCATCTTGTGTATAATCACCGGCAGTAAGCAATTGCACACACAATAAACTTAAGCAGATAGCTAAAATAGCAAATTTAGCCTTAAAAAACAGATACATATGGCTTTTATTCATTTCTAATATTCCTTTATCTTTTATCTATAGAATACCATCAATATATTACAAATAGCAATACTATTTTTTTATTAGTACTTGCTTAAATAATAGGTTTGCTATAAACTACAATCAAAATTTCATTAAATTATTAATGATTTGATAGAAAAGGACATTTCATGAAAAAACTATCATTACTCACTTTATTATGCGCAACTCAACTTTATTGCGTGATAGCTGAAAATACTCAATCGGCTGGAATAGATCCTAATGCTCTTATGAAAACGACAATAAAAGGCTCAACATGCTATGCTCCACCAATCGTTTTGGCAGCAATGAGAAACAACAATGAGCAAGTAAAAGAACTTTTGCAAAGGGGTGCAAATCCAAACGCATCAATACAAAAAATAGATTGGAATACATACTTGACTACCAACTGTGAGGATTTACCCATGATAGATACAAAAAGAGCATTAGATTATGCCATTAAAAATAAGAACACACCGCTATCTTTGCTACTTCTTGAACATGGTGCCTAAGCATAAACATGACAATATAATTTGTTTCTGGCACAATATAAACACCATATAAAAACATTATTGTTCTCATGAAATTGTGCCGGTATGAATAGCAAAGAACTATTTTCAAAATTCTCTCAAGGCGTTAATTGGAACGCCTTTTTGTATTTTATATACAAAATCTCTGCAACACTGCTAACATTTTTGCTTTATAATAAGCTTGATAGCAAAACATTTTCTACCTTTGCTAACCTCAATGCTATTATCTTTTTAATGCTTTTATGGATCGACTTTGGATTTCAAAAATCAATTGCTCGATTTTGTCCCGAATATGCCCAAAATAGTCACGACCTGAAAACCTTTATATCATCATTACTTCGGTTTAAAGTGATTGTTTTGGTAGTATCTTTACCCATATATTTGATCTTAGTCAATCAACTTTCGACCAAATTACATCTATCTGCTTATCGTTCATACTTCTATGCAGGGGCGGGTCTTGTACTGTTAGAAGGTCTCATATCTGTCATTAGATTGATATATCATGCATACTTTCGGCAAAAACAGTTCAATTCACTCAATGCCATAGCCTTAATGATCGAAGTTGTATGCGATATGAGTTGCATATGCATTATTCAAAATCAATACATCTTGCTGGCAGCATTAATAGCATCAAAAACAATATCACGAATAATACTGTTATTACTTGCAGGTATCAAATTACCAAAACTCTATGCCCAAATAGGGCACGACAACAATAAAGATATACATATAAAAGCTCTCAACAAAAAATTTGTTGTTCATTCAGCAATCATGTGGTTCAATACTAATATAAAAAGTTTAACCGAACGTAATGTGTTGGTACCATTATTTACACACATATTTGGCCCTGAGACGGCAAACATATTCAAAGTGGCCAACGATGGGGCACTTTTATTTTATCGCATAGTGATCAAATCTATAGGCACAACCGATACTGCATTATTTGCACACATATATAACATGAAAGAGGGAAAACAAACTTGGCAGATTGCTTTTAAAAAGCTGACAACGAAGATCGCCGCGCTCGTTCTTCCCCTTTTGGGAATTGTATTTGTTTTATATAGATATAAATTATGGTTTAAATATGATCAATATGTTTTTCAAATCTTTTTATTAATATGTATATGCTTACTCATGGAAGTAATGTTTTCTCCCTATGAAAGAATCTTAGAAGTAAATAGACGTTATGTATTACTCGCGTGCGCGTATACGCCTTACATTATTATGGTTATCATTTTGCTCACTACAAACATAATGACGTATATTGGTTTATTTAACTCGATCACGTTAATACATGGCGTTCGATTGGTTAGTTCTTTTTTAATGTTTTTAATTACGCGCATGCGATATAAACTCACTTTTCCAATTAAATATGTTTGCGCCCTTTCGTTATTTATATATATAGGTATATACATGTTAGATAAAATAATGAGATATCTAATTGAAATAACAATTTAGATAGATAGAGTAAAAAAGTGAAAACATTTAAAATGTGCTTCGTAGCAATTGCTTTCATGTAATCACCCTTCTTTGTTTTTATTTTATTTAATATCTTTTTTGGTATGTGCAATAGGTATATACATGAAAGAGACTCTATTGGACCACCTTGAGAAATTACATTACAAGACTCACATATATACATCAATACAGCAAAACATAAGTGCATTCCATTTATCCCTCCTGAATAGTGAGTAGACAAAGTAAACATGAAAATATCTGAGCGACAAACACTAACCCTTCAATATAATCCTACAAGGTGTCATTCCATCCTAAATTTGCGATAGAAAAGAGACATGCGATCGCGACAAAATACACGTAGTTAAGACCACCAGCCCCCAGTAGCGACAGCGAGTGCAACGAGCTGAGCGTACCCACGGGAAAAGGCTGGGGGGCGCAAACGGAGTGAGAAATCGGCCGAATGGCCAGATTCGAACTCACGTGCGACCACACCATGCCGACACAAGCAAACAAGTAATATATGTATAAAAACCAAGCATCTTTACCTCACCTGCAAAAAAAAAGTTATTATCAAAAAAGAAATTAATAGCATTAGATTGATTCGAACTCACGTGCGACCACACCATGCCGACACAAGAAAACAAGCAATATATGTATAAAAACCAAGCATCTTTACCTCACCTGCAAAAATAAAGAAGTGATTATCAAAAAAGAAATTAATCACATTAGATCGATTCGAAATCATATGGGATCACATCATACCGATACAAGCAAACAAGCAATATATGAATAAAGTGTAAACATCTTTACCTCAAAAGATAATTATGCGACATTGGTCTCGTTATCGTAAATATTTAAAAAAATCAGTGTTTATTTTCTTCGCGAGCCTTACAACGCAAACGCTCCATTGTGACAATTGCCATCACCGTATCATGCGATAATTTTTCACGTAGTTCATCGCACTCTTTTTTATCTTGACCGGGAATATCTTCTAATATCTCATTAACATAGCCATTCACTTCTATAAAAGATGCAACCTGCCCGACATGCCGTTTTTCCCACGTTTCCATACGTGGCGCCCTTCTCAAACTATTTAGCCTATCCATAGAGGCATAAAATGTTTCAGATTGTTGTACCTTTTCTCTTAAAAGATCCTTTACAACTTCTCCAACATCCGATGCATATATACAATTACCACACAATAGGCATCCCAAGAGAAAAACAAAAAATAGCATCATTAACCCTTTTCACTCAAATAAAGATTAAAATCAATTCCTATCCTATGCCATTCATACCAAAAAAATATAGTTCATGGAAATATATCTCATATTATTTACAGAACACACGAAATTATACGACATAGCTTACCCTACATAAAAACTCATTGAAAAGAGCAACTTAAAGTAATAACATCTAAAATTCATATTACAGCTAATCACTTAAGAAATCTTAGTCTTTCACACTAAGGAAATCTTAATTGTCGATTGACATATAGCATCAGATAGGTGTATATTATAAGTAATTTTCAATAAAATAAAATAAACATTTTATACCTGATAAAAAGGACACGCATGGCGAAAAAAATCATCGGCATTGATTTGGGTACAACCAACTCAGTAGCTGCATTTATGGAAGCGGGATCCCCTAAAGTAATCCCAAACAAAGAAGGTTCAAATATTACCCCTTCTATCGTTGCTTTCACCAAAGATGGCAAACGTTTAGTCGGCACATTGGCAAAACGTCAGGCAGTAACTAACCCTGAAAACACTATTTATTCAGCAAAACGTTTCATTGGACACACCTACGATGAAATGAAAAAAGAACTTGATCGCGTACCGTTCAAAACAGTAAAACGTCCAAATGGTGACATTGCAATTATTGCACAAGGTAAAGAATATACACCACAAGAAATCTCAGCTGCCATTCTAGCATCAATCAAAGAATATGCTGAAGACTATTTGGGTGAAAAAGTAACTGAAGCTGTTATCACCGTACCTGCATATTTCAACGATGCTCAACGTCAAGCAACTAAAGACGCCGGTAAAATTGCTGGGCTTGAAGTAAAACGTATCATCAACGAGCCTACTTCTGCAGCATTAGCCTACGGACTTGATAAAAAAGAAAGTGGCACAATTGCAGTATTTGACTTCGGTGGCGGAACATTTGACGTATCTATTTTGGATATCAGCGATGGCGTTATTGAAGTGAAAGCAACCAATGGTGATACCCATCTAGGTGGTGATGATGTCGATCATGTAATTATTGACTATTTAATTGATAACTTCAAAAAAGAAACTGGCATTGATCTTTCACAAGATAAAATTGCATTACAACGCCTGAAAGAAGCTGCTGAAAAAGCTAAAATCGAACTTTCTACTTTGCACGAAACCGACATAAATCTTCCTTATATCACTGCAGATGCAACCGGCCCAAAACATCTTACACAAAAGCTCAGCCGCGCAAAACTTGAGTCAATGTGCTCAGATATTTTTAGTCGTCTACTTGAACCTTGCAAAAAAGCAATGGCTGATGCAGGCATTTCAAAAGATCAAATTGATGAAGTACTATTAGTCGGTGGTTCAACACGTATTCCAAAAGTACAAGAAATCGTTAAAGAGTTCTTTGGTAAAGAGCCAAGCAAAAATGTTAATCCTGATGAAGTTGTTGCACTTGGTGCTGCAATTCAAGGCGGTGTTTTAGCTGGTGATGTAACTGACGTATTGTTGCTTGATGTTACGCCACTTTCACTTGGTATTGAAACCATGGGCGGCATTACAACAAAACTTATTGAGCGCAACACAACTATTCCTGCAAAAAAATCACAAGTATTTTCAACCGCTGAAGATAATCAAGAAGCGGTAGATATCAAAGTAGTACAAGGTGAACGTCAATTTGCAAAAGACAATAAAGTCTTAGGGCAATTCCGCTTGGATGGCATTCCTGCCGCTCCACGTGGTGTACCTCAAATTGAAGTTACCTTTGATATCGATGCAAACGGTATCGTACATGTTTCAGCTAAAGATAAAGGCACCGGTAAAGAACAAAAGATTACCATTACCAGCAGCGGTGGACTGTCTGAAGAAGAAATCGAAAAAATGGTTAACGATGCAAAAGCACATGCTGAAGAGGATAAAAAAGCAAAAGAAACCGTTGAAAAACGTAACAGCTTGGATGCATTGATTTTACAACTTGAAAAAACCATCAAAGACAATAAAGACAAACTTGAAGAGCAAGAAGTAACTGATCTTGAAGCTGCAATCGAAACTGCTAAAAAAGCTCTTGAAGAACACAAAGAAAACGCTGAAGAACTACAAAAAGCACATGACACTTTGATTCAAGCATCACATAAAGTTGCAGAAAAACTCTATAAACAACAAGCACCTGAAGGCGCACAACCTGGAGCCGAGCAAGCCGGGCCTGAATCATCACAAGATGAGCAAAAAGATGAAGGCCCAATTGACGCTGACATCGAAGAGTAATTTGTTGCTCAACAAATAAAGCACTTAAAAAGCCCGGATTTATTTCCGGGCTTTTTAAATTCGATATATTAACTCTCCGCTTCTAGATTATTTAATACAAAAACAATCACTTTTGTTCAACAACTCGAAACAATGCTGGCTTGATTTTGTAATAATATTCGATGACTCGCTCAGCAACTTCAGCAGAATGATCCTCGTCATATGTATGTGCAGTTAAATTTCGATCATTACACATCTTAATCAAAAGATTCATTTCATCTTCTGTAAATAATCCCTGTGCAAAAGACTCACGAATAACTTTTCTTGGAGATGCCACTTCAATTCCATGCACCTCGAACAAAAACTCTTTTAAATACTTCCACAATAAATCAAAGCTAATTTCGAATCGTTTAACCACTGAATCTCTAAACGCTATGTATTCTTCATGCGATATGCCTTCAAGCTGTTTTTTTAAATAAAAAAGATTAACTGAATCATTTAACTGCTTAAGTGCCTGTGCTAGGGTACGTTGTTTTAATGTTAGTCGCTCCATAACACTCCATCTTTATCAATTTGTTTTTGGAGTATTTCAGAAACTGACTGATAATCAACTACATCAACTTTAAATATAATATTCATTTCACTAAAAATATTTTTAGCTTCCACAATATCATAAGGCGAAACCTGTTTGCCTGCATCAATTGCAATATCAATATCAGAATTTTCTCTTGCATCACCACGCGCACGCGACCCAAAAAGTATTATTTTTGCATCAGGAAACAATGCTTTAAGTATGCGAATCATTTTATCTTTATATTTTATCATTAAGTTCCTTTTGATATATATCATACTAGTATAATACAAAAAGATGAAAAATCAGAACTTAACAGTATGATTCTCTAGTAACCCGCACAAGAAACGGTAGAAAGCAAACCTGTAAGTAAAGTTACAGCTGTAGCAACTCTTGATGCGCGCATACATCGATGGGCGTCTGAACTGAATAATTGACGCATCGCGCATTGCGCACGCGCTCTAATCATTGAATGATAAACTTTTTTTTGTGGTACTTTGGGCAAAACTTTATCAAAATTAACTGCCGGAACTTGTAGGTACTGCTGATAATATTGAACACATTCCTTACTTCTTAGACCAACACTCTCATGTAAACGAAATCCTAATGCAGGCAACATACTACTTACTCGTTCAATATGATGTGCACCTGCACAAATACACAGATCATTCTGTCTTTCTTGTGCCAACTCATGCAAAATACGTAAATCAATCAAATGCGTTGAACCATGTAACTTATTATATTGCGGTACTGCTCTGCCAAATTTATTTAAAATGGTTGACTTCAAATGATATGACAACATTGATCCGGAATAATCCCTTAACCCTTGATACAAAGGTTTATACACATAATCAATTGCCATAAGTGTATCTTCATAATATGTGTTTAATGTATCCCCATCATCATAATGCTCTATTTCTTGCACAACTTCATCATATTGAGCCATGAGATCTTGCGTTTTAGTCCAAGGATAATGATGCCGAAATTCTATACAAGTCGTATTAATACCTGCATTAACAGCAACATAATCTAAATTACGCAAAAATCGAGACTGAGATAGAGGCAATAATACACGCTCTGAAGGATCATAATCTTCAATAATTAAATGAACATTATTATGCTTCAAAAGGGACACCACATTATCAACTTGATGTCTATCTGCATGATGAACTTGATGTAAATCACTGCAAGCATATATTTTTTGACCTGTTTTTTGATGCAACCACTCATCAAAACGAAAGACAACCGCCTGCATTTGCACAAAAAGCAATAAATAACCAAATACAGCAATTTGATTTAAATATTTCATACATACCATTACAACAGGCCTCTCCATAACTCCCTACCTAATTATTACGTCACATTATCGGCTATGTATTAACTTTAAACCTAACAAATTCAATAAAACAACTATTTTTATGCTAAGTAATTTTGATACTATAAATTATACATACACATAAAATTAAAAGGATTATATATGAAGTACTCATGTTTTGCCTTACTTTTACTTTTTTTTATCACATTACACACAGCACCCAATATAGCTGTAATCGGCACCGGTTATGTCGGATTGGTAACCGGACCCGGACTGGCTGAATTTGGCAATCAAGTCACTTGCGCTGATATTGATCAAAATAAAATTGAACGACTACAACAAGGTGAAATACCCATTTATGAACCCGGACTAGAAGAATTGGTCCAACATAATGTACAACAAAATAGATTAAAGTTTACACATGATGTTGGCGCCGCAATTGAAGAAGCAGATATTATCTTTATTGCTGTTGGCACTCCAATGGGTTCTGATGGAAATGCAGACCTGAAATATGTACAATCGGTACTCAAAACTATTTCAGAGCATATGAATGGATTTAAAATTATTGTCATCAAAAGCACCGTGCCTGTCGGCACTGGTAGATGGGCATCATATGTATTACAAAATTTAGGAGTCCAACCTGATCAATTTACCATGGTTTCAAACCCTGAGTTTTTACGCGAAGGCTCAAGCGTCCCTGATTTTTTAAAACCAGACCGCATTGTTATTGGCGCTGAATCTGAACAGGCGCATACTACAATGAATGAAATTTATAGTTATGCATTCGCACATGACGCACAGCAAATTAACACCAATATTGAAACATCTGAACTCATCAAATATGCATCTAATGCATTCCTTGCTGTTAAATTAAGTTTTATTAATGAAATTGCAAATATTTGTGATGCAACCGGAGCACAGGTTGATACTGTAGCACACGCAATGGGAATGGATCATCGAATTAGTGACAAATTCCTCAACCCCGGTCCGGGATTTGGTGGCTCATGTTTCCCTAAAGATAGTCAAGCACTTATCTGTTTGGCACAAAAAAATGGCATTCATGTTCCCGTGGTTCAAGCATCACTAACCACTAATCAAATTCAAAAAGTAAAACCGATAGAAAAATTAAAAGAACTCCTTAGAGCAAAAAAGCTCAATGCAAAAACAGTTGCCGTTCTTGGACTTGCTTTTAAAGCAAATACTGATGACATTCGTTACTCACCTTCAATTGATGTTATAAGAATATTGCTTGAAGAATATGCACAAGTAAAAGCATATGATCCAAAAGCAATGGACAATATGAAGCATGAAATGCCAAACATCAATTATTGCGATTCAATAGCCGAAGCGGTTAAAGATGTGGATGGAGTTATCATTATGACCGAATGGCCAGAATTCAAAGATTTATTAGACTATATCAAATACAAAAAAAACAAACCGGTCATTGTCGATACACGCAATATTTTAGATACGAAAGAATTAAAAAATGCAGGCTTTACTTATGCAACAATGGGTAATGGCACGAATCAAAATTAAGCTACAATTACAGTGCGAGCGGTATCGACAATATCGCTCGCAAATCCATCATCCTGCAAAATATCAAGTGCAATATGTTGATTTGAAACACCACATTTAAGTTTAAAGGGATAATGAAAACCACGCGTTTGTTTTTGTACAGAAACATGAAAATTAACAAATGAACCAAACTGTTCAAGTTGAGTCAACAGATCATAATGGGTTGCAATAAAACAGACTACATTATCAAAGTCACCAATATGTTTTGCCACACTATATGCCGCAGCTTGTCCCTCTTTAGGATTGGTGCCACTAAAAATTTCATCCATAACAATAAAACTAAATTCATGTTGAGGCATATCTTTTATCTGTTCTAACAAATCATGTGCACGTGCAACTTCTGCTTTGAACAATGATTTACCTGCAACAATATCATCAGTAATATTCATGTAAGTTGCCATATATGAAAATGGCGTAAGCATACATTTCGATGCCGGTACCAACCCAACACTTTGCGCTAACAATGCACCAATAAACAGACCTTTTAAAATAGTTGATTTACCGCCGGCATTTGGACCGGTAACTATTGCATGCGTTGGAATTCCCTCGCCAAACATAATATCATTTGCAACTACACGCTCAACATCAACAAACGGATTCCATGCTTGCTCCATTATCAATACCGGCGCATCACTTTCAACAAATTTTGCAAAACAATACTGCGCAGATGTATATGCATGTTCTTTGTAGAGTGTTGCCAATGAAACATATGCATCAAGTTCACCGACTGCTGCAATCATACCTTCTAAATCATCTTTTACTGCATAGGTTAATTTATAGCCTGATAAGATATTTCCATAATAAGAAAAAACTGAAGGCACATCTTTGAATGTATTTTTTTGCATTACATTTTTAAATAGTGCAAACTTGGGCATAGTTTTTATTGTAACATTATCTTGATCTATATAAGATAACAGATCACACAACTGGCATAATGCCGGATATTGGATACAAAGTTCATGCATTTTTTGTGTGCAATCTAAAAAAGAACGCACATCTATTAATCGCTTTTGCAAAAGCTTCAGCATAAGAAAGTTTCCTTTTATCCAATCACCAAATGATTTCATTCCCAACGCACAAAAGAATGCTGTACACCATTGGCCACTTTCAGTGACATATTCATTTTTAAATAAAGAGATAAGAAAATTAAAGTATCTATCACCGTCATTTTTGAAACGATCATGTATTTTTTTTATAAAAACAGGAATTTGTTCATCAGAAATTCCATTAAATCCAAAACAATGTTTATAGCCGTAATATAAAAAAGGCGCAGCAACGGTACCACCTAACAGTATCATATTGCCTAATCTCCCCTGATGACCTGTGACACACCGAAGCATCATCATATGCGCATTATGATTTAATGTATCGTTTAATTCTTGCAATATAGGATATTCAAAATAATAACGACCTGTCGTATGCACAATCGGATCATTAATCCAAAATGATAACAATAAATTTTGGACGCTCTTAATCTCTTGTAACACATTTTGTAGATTACTTAATAACTCAGGATTATCTAATAATAGCTGAACAATTTCTTGTCGCTTTTTGACAAGGGCAATATTTTTTGTTGGTAATAACATACGATATAATGTCACTTTACCAAATTCAGTTTGTGTACGATCAATAAGTGAACCGACATAAGGATCTTCCGAAAGATTCCCATGAAATAAACATATATCATCCCATGTTTGTGTGTCTTGCAAAATAGTTGCATGATTTAAATCAAAATTTTCATGCACTTTATTGATAATTTCAAATGCATTTTTTCTCATTTTAAATGGCTGGGGATTTTGTTGAAGGTCATCCACTTTGCGCAAATATTCACAAAATCCATGCGAATTCCAATCTTCATCTTGCCAAGGAGTGGTGCACAAATTTTGTTTTTCCATCTTATCAAAATAATGTATCTCAGCAGAATAAAGATTAAAAATAAATAATAAAAATAGAATTGGTAAAAACATATATATGTCCCTATACTGATGAACATCCAAATTTGCATTAATATTGTATAGTATAAGGCATCACAAAATTATTGCACAAAAAAAAGCCGTAGAATAAATCCACGACTTTCATTTTTCAAAACAAATGTTTCAATTAATCGCAGCTTTTGCCACAACCTAAGAAAAACATAACAAGGCTATAAAGACCTGCTGCACCAATTAAGTAATAAAGTGGAGCAGCTAAAGCGCCTAAATTGTTACGTACAAAATCTAAACTAAAAAGATCTAATCCTAAAGGCACTAAACCCCAGTTAATACCACCGATAGCAGTTAATAACCAAGTAGCTTTAGTCAAAAGACCTTTAACATGTGAATCCATAATACATCCTTTTTTTAAAAAAAATAAAACATGTTCTCTTATTAAATAATAACGATATTAATACTTCTTATGAGATGTATCTTGTCCGACAGCATCTAATAATAAAAGCACCAAACTGATTAAACCAAAAACACCGATTGCATATAAAAGCGGATAAGCAAATGCAGGTGCATTTTGAATTAATAAACCTAACCCAAGCAAATCCCAACCGAGTGCAAGTACACCCAAATAAACCGCTGCAAATGCAACAACAAATGATGATACTAAACTTACCCATTTGCCCAATGGAGATTTTTTATCAAACCCTTCCATACAACTCCTTTTTTATAAAAACATACTACCTCTTTATTATCACTAGCATACTAGAAACAGTATTGCAACTTTTTAAATAAAGAGGTTTATCTTTTTTTATATATTGAACAAACTGCGTTTTTCAAGCAAACTAATAAAAAGTACGTTTTATATAATTAAACAAACAAAAGAAAGAAAACAAGATGAGCATCAAAGCCGGATTAGTTGGCCTACCAAACGTAGGAAAATCCACACTATTTAACGCATTAACCAAATCAAGCATTCCTGCAGAAAATTACCCCTTTTGCACCATCGATCCACATGTTGCTATCACTGAAGTTCCTGATGAACGTTTAGATAAACTACAAACAATATATGGTTCTGCGAAAAAAATTCCTGCCACCGTTACCTTTGTTGATATTGCAGGGCTCGTGAGAGGTGCAGCATCCGGTGAAGGATTAGGTAATCAATTTTTGAGCCACATTCGTGAAGTTGATCTTATTCTTCATGTATTGCGCTGTTTTGAAAGTGGTGACATTATCAGATCAGGAGGTGATGTTGTCGATCCGGTTTCTGACCATGAAATTATTGTTTCAGAATTAATGCTCAAAGATATTGAATCGGTTGAAAAACGTCTTGAAAAAATGACCAAATTAATCCGTGGCGCTCAAGGCAAACCGGCTGAACTCAAAGCGTTACAAGCCGAACAAGAACTGTTACAAAAATTACTCAAAGCACTTAATGATGGCAACGAGCAAGAAGTTAAAAAATTAGTACGCGAATCTGAAGCACAAACGGTACCTCTTATCAGTTCAAAAAATTTCTTAATCATTGCAAATATTGACGAACAAGAGATCGAAGATGATGCCTATAAAAACAACCCACATTATCAAGCATTGGTGAACAAATTTGGCACTGATCGCGTGATACCTATTTGCGCACGCACTGAATATGAACTTTCACAATTACATGAAGAAGATGCACAAGAAATGATGGAAATGGTCGGCTTGAAAGAACCTAGTTTGAATAAAATCATTCGCGAAAGTTATGCCAATTTAGGACTCATAACCTTCTTCACTTGCGGACCAAAAGAGGCCCATGCATGGCCAATTTCCCACGGTATGACAGTACGTCAAGCAGCAGGTGAAATTCATTCTGATTTGGAACGTGGTTTTATATGCGCTGAAGTTTTTAATTGTAACGATATCTTTGATACCGGCTCGGAACAGAAGTTGAAAGATCAAGGCAAAATTCGCCGTGAAGGCCAAGATTATCTTGTGCATGATGGCGATTTAGTTGAGATTAAGTTCAACGTTTAATATTCTCAAACAATATTAAAAACAAAGAGACAGAACAATAATAATAAAATTGTCCTGTCTCTTTTTATAATTCAAAAAAGTGTTATTAACTAAGATAACTTGCAGCTAAAGATGCAGCGGCAAGACTACCCAAAGCAAACCCTTCAGAAATTTTTATTTCGTTCGTATATTTTCCATAGCTGCTTACACTCTTAAAAAGATTAACTTTTCTTGCTACATGAGCGTTTAAGGCACCTAATCCAGAAAAGACTAAACCTACAGCTGCCGTTGTTCCATATACTGTATCAGGAGATACATCACCACAATACATTGCAGCACCTACACCTACAACACTTAACGCACCGGCAACAGCTCCTTCAACAGTTTTATTTGGCTGGCTATACGAAGTTTGACAAACTAAAAAACAGCTCAATAAACCACCTAATAGTAAACGTTTCATGAATATTCCTCTTTACAAACGTTATAAAAAAACAGCGTCATACCACATGCAGCGGCAAGACTACCCAAAGTAAACCCTTCAAAAAATTTTATTTTGTTCGTATACCTTCTTACACCACTCTTAAAACCTCTTGCTACATAAACCTGTAAGGCGCCTAATCCAAAAAAAGCAAAATAACCTACAGCTGCCATTGTTCCACATACTATATCAGGAGATACATCACCACAATACATTGCAGTGCCTACACCTACAACACTTAACGCACCGGCAACAACTCCAGTTTTATTTGGCAGGCTATACGAAGTTTGACAAACTAAAAAACAGCTCAATAAACCACCTAATAGTAAACGTTTCATAAATATTCTTCCTTAAAAACGTTATAAAAAAACAGCGTCACACCATATGATCACTGAAAAAAGCTATAAAACAGTTGCAATAGCAAGTAATACAGCTACATAAACTATACTATCTCTCAAAAAAAAGGCAAATTAGAACGAAGTAAGCATGAATAATAAAGGAATGATTTCAATGTGAAAAAACAAGCATCGCTCACCCTTGAAAAACCCTCTTATTATGGTAAAATATTATTATCGATACTATTTTAAAAGTGACATAATCTAAAAAGGTGTATCATATGAAACTCAACCTATTTCACCTATGTGCATTGGTCGCTTTTTTTTCAATAAAACCGGCACAAAACAAACACACTATGCTTTTTGCACATGGTTTGGCTGACACCAAAGAACAAGCAAAATTATGGGGACCATCTACTGACACAAAAAAACCACACTTATTTGATGGATCAATTGTTTGTAGAAATTTTCTTGATGCCACAACTCACTTTTGGCGGGTAAATTTTCCATGGACAAGCTTAGGACAAGATAATGAAATTGAGATTATCAGACAAGCTTACCAAGAAATGTGCCTCATAAATCCTGATCAACGATTTATTTTTGGAGGTCTTTCAAGAGGCGCTGCAGCTATGTTAAATTTTTTAGCAATTGATAAACCACAACAAGTTGATGCAGTCGTTCTGGAATCACCTTTTTCATCAATGCGAGATGTTGCACAAAACATTGTCGGATCTTGTTTTTTGAATAACATTCCATATGTAAAAGAAATTAGTCCATACTTGGTCGGTCTCATTTTTTGGCAATATTCTGACGCCGGCATTCACCCCATTGATGTCGTGCAAAACATCGATCCAAACATTCCTATTATGGTTATCAGCAAAAAAGATGACTATCTTGTTCCAACTTGTATAACACAACACATTGTCGATGCATTAAAAGCAAATGGACACACAAAAATTCATCATCTTGTATTAAACAATGGTAAACATGGTAAATATATTTTGGGCAATGAAGGCGAACGCATGCAGAATGTGGTGCATGCTTTTTATAAACAGTATGATTTACCGCATAACGAATTGTATGCAGCACTAGGTAGAAAAGATTTTGAAAAAACTTTTTGAATACAATTTAATAAAAAAGGTTTGATTAAGAATATAACTTCATAATCAAACCTTTTTTTATTTTATACTAGTTACGGTTTGGATCTAATATTGCTGCAGCTAATACAGTTGCAATACCTGAGCCTATTCCAGCACCCAATAAGTTATTACTCAATGAATACAAATGCTCCCGACCATATAAGTTATCGTCACAGTATTTAATCCCTAAAACACTACCCACAGTCGCCAATCCTCCAGCACAAACTGTAATCACCATTGGGCTCTTAAAAAACATATCCAACCTCGTCTGACCATCTACAAACATCATTGGATCATCAGCCAATAAATAAGAAGCCATTCCCGCAACCGCAGGAATTGCCGCACCAACTAAAACACCTTTTAACACATTATGCCATTCTTCTGACTTATTGGGTCTTTCCTTGGTATATACATTCAGCGGATTGTTATTTGGTATACATGAAATTTGACCAACTAAAAAGAAGCTCAACATACCACTTAAAATTAAACATTTCATAGTGTCTTCTCCTATTATGACTAATATATATAAAAAAAATAACTAACATAAACAGATTACCCTCCCCCTGCTTAAAAGTCAAATTTGATTTAAATAAGAATGGTCTATTTTAATAAATTTCAAATATAAATATTCACACCGATTGCCTCTTGTAAGTAGATCATATTATGGTAAAATATACTTATCGGTACTATTTTAAAATGATGAGATAAAGAAGGATCCATCAAAATGAAAAAAATATTATTAACAGCTATATTACCCATACTTATACAACCCCAACTTAATGCGGCTGAAAATGCACAAGATACGCTGCGCTATATGACATATAACATTCGCCGTGAAGGCAAAGAAGCGAAACCGGAACGTTTATGGGAAAATCGTTTACCCATGATAACTGCTTTATTGCAAAAGCTAAAACCTGATATAATGGGCTTGCAAGAACCAACACACAAACAAATTCAAGATCTGCAAGATGCATTACCTCATTTTGCTGCATTTGGCGAAAGTCGCGGAGCAAGTTGGTGGGGGCTCGGCACAGATGAAGCAAATCCTATACTATATAATAAAGAAATATTTTCATTACTTGAATATGATACCTTTGCAACCAATAAACTTGATGGCTTATGGAACTGGCTTTCACCAAAGAAAACCGGTTGGTTACCGCGCATTTGCACATGGGGTAAATTCAAAGTAAATAAAACAGGACAGAAATTTTATCTTTACAACACCCATTTTGATCACATGTATCCTGAAGCTCAAAAAAGATGCGCACACACTATTGTGAATCATATAGACACACAGAATAGTGATAAGTTGCCTGTGATTGTTACCGGTGATTTTAACACTGCATTTAAAGATGACATTGCAGCTATATTTGATAACTTTGCTCATGTCAGAACAATCGCGAAAAAAACAGAAGGTCCGGAAGAAACGGCAACCGGTTGGGATGATACGAAACCGAACACATGGATTGATCATATTCTCGTGACAAAAGATACAGCAGAAGTATTAACGTATCAAGTTCTTGAACATGAAACCGATAACTATCCGAGTGATCATCGACCGGTCTTTGCAGATCTCAACTTTAAAATAAAAAAAGGACAATGAAAATGCGTACATCTATCTCATTATATTTACTTACATTAATCAGTTTTGTTGGCCAATCACAAGCACAATGGTTTTTTATTCCGACATTTACTGACATTAAACAGGCTGTTTCAGAACATAAAACAGCAACCTATACCCTTGCAGGAACAGCTGCTTGCTCAGCAATTGCAACAGCACTTTTAAAAACTGATTATAATGCCGTTGCCTATGGCGATGAGCCTTTTTATTGGAATTGGAATAACATCAATACTGATAAGATCACATTTGAAAACGAATTTCTTTTTGGTGCAGGAACTTCAGCTTATCAAGTTGAAGGCGATTGTACCAATACTGATTGGCATACATGGGAAACAGAAAAAAATCTGATACCATCGGATAAAGCGTGTGATCAATGGAACAAGTTCAAAGAGGATATTGCATTACTCAAACAAATGCATATCGGTATATATCGTTTTTCACTCGCGTGGGATAAAATTCAACCGACTGCGAACAGATTTGATCAAGATGCCATCGAACATTATAAAGATATGTGCAAAGAACTCAAAAAACATAATATTAAAGCACATATCGGTTTTCATCATTATGCAGACCCAAAATGGTTTGCCGATTTAGGTGGTTTTGAAACTGAAGAAAATATCCATTACTTTGTTGATTTTTGTGCACAAGTAATCATAGAATTTAAAAAAGATGATATTGACGTTGAACTGTGGTCCACCTTTAATTCACCAAGTGGTTATGCATTTCATAAATATCATATTGGTGATTTTCCACCCGGCATAAAAAACAATAAACAATTAACACTCACTGTACTTAAAAATATGATGGAAGCACATGTCTGTATGTATAAAACATGTAAAGCAATAAACCCCAATGCGCAAATCGGCATATTGAAAAACATTATGCAATTAGACCCATGGCGCCCATGGCATCCGCTTGATAATTTCGCTTGCAAAATTGCAACTGATATGACCGATAATTGTATTTTCAACTTTTTCACAACCGGTAGATTTGTTGCAAAAATTCCATTTGAGCATGCGCCATTTATGGCCAATGTGGAACACACAAATATGGATGCAACAGGTTCACTTGATTTCATTGGACTGAATTACTACTCACACAGTTACATCAAAAACATGCAACGTTTATTACATCCTTATGAAATCAAAACAAAAAATCCTAATTACACTCTCTATCCTGAAGGTTTATATCGCGCCATAACCACCATAACAGAACAGATGGTACAACCGATTGAACAAAAAACAAATAAACATCTACCTATATATGTAACTGAAAATGGTGTCGCCAGCGATAATCCGCATCATCGTGAACTGTTTTTCAAACGATATCTCTATGCATTAAGTAAAGCAAAAAAAGAAGGTCATGATGTACGCGGCTATATATTTTGGTCATTCATGGATAATTATGAATGGGGATCATACAGTAAAAAATATGGTTTAGTTGGTGTTGATTTTGATTCAGATGATTTAACACGTTCTATAAAAGATGATGTCGGTACGCAATACTTTTTGAATATTATACATGCATAATAATAAAATAGCCCAATAACACACCACTTGTAGAAACTATAAGTACTTTTCAGAAGAAGTCTCATAATAAAAGAGCTGATAAAACTCAGCTCTTTTTTATTACAATCTATTACTTTTTCATATCCTTATACTTTATACTGGCAAGCACACATACGTATCAATAATAAGGAGAATTAATTATGAAAGCAATCTATCTATCATTATTTCTGTTGCCATGCATGCATGCTATCAAAGCTGTTAATGGTGAACATCAAAATAATGGCGATCTAGATCATCGAGCAGAAGTCATGAAAAAAATGGACGCGACAATTTTGCTCCATTCATTCAAACATCAACTTGACCTACTCAAAAAACAAGAGGTCATAACTCCTGAACAACATCGCAGCAAATCCGAAGAATTGAGACAAAAAAAATTGCATGAACTCGCACCACTTTTTAATGAAATAAAAGAATTATCCCAGGATCTTGTTGATAATCAATAATGGAGAAGAAAATGATATCATCCTTAGCAGCTATGATGCTCCTTTCAGGAAACACGCCCCCTAAACCTAAAATCGTTCCAGAAGAACGAATGGTCGAGCTCAAACAATGGCAAGAACAAGATAAAGAATATAAAAAAAAACGTGCAGAGTATCTCACTAATAAAAACAGCGAAACCCCTGCACGATCAAATACTTAATAAGATAATCCGGCTTTGGCCCAAACACCCCATTGTGAAATTGCACTATTATTATTTACACAATTGCAACGCCATTCAACTTCAGTTCCTAAGTTTAAAAATGGCGCAAAGCATATGTTTGGATGCTCCCAAGTATAACCAACATTACCAAAAACTTTATGCGATAACGCTTTTGGCATTAAAGCAGAGCATTCATCAATATCACAATCGGTGAGTAATATTGGACCATCAGATGTTGAAATCTGTTGCTGTGCAATCATCAAATTAAATGCATCATTTTGATTTAATTGCTCTAACGGATTACCATTTACATCTGTTGCAAGTGCAGGATTATCAGCATTTGCATTTGCAAATTCTGCACCTGCTACAAAGTTTCCATCACCCTGTCCGCCATACAAAGTTGCTTCATGTTGCGAAACATTCAATGCAAGTGGATCATTAATCATCAAATCACCCATAGATTGAGATGCAAATCCATATAATTGCGCATCACCTTTAAAGGCAAGACAATCATCAAAACTACAACGTGAATGTAATTTTTCTGCACTGCGATACCATAAATTGTATCCTAGATCCCACTGCAATCCGTTGATTTGCAAGCTCATTTTTGCAACCATATCAACTTGCACTTTAAAACTTGTTTTCGACTGCAAGGTCGTTAAGTTAATCGCAGGAAACAAACGACCTTGATACTGAGATGGAATTGGCATTCCGTCCACCTCGACTTGCGCATCTTCAACCGGAATAATCTTACTCAATAATATATAACGACTACCCGGATTATCACAAAAATCATATGAGCGGCATTGCTCATCAGCAAACATATGCGTAATGTTTGCATCCAACCAAAATCCTGCAAAATCCAATTCATCATTACTCGACCATAAAATAATATGTGATGTATAACCAACACCCGCTTCCCAGTGATGGCCATTTCCAACTATCGGTGCAAAAAAGAAATCTGGGTCCGGACGATTACCCGCAGGAAATGAAATGCGTGCATTTAAACCAATATGATGATCATCACTGTTGAAAAAGTTATACCCTAAAGCCATATGCACGTCACTCAGACGTGACAAATTTCTCCGCCCCTGTATGCGCCCAAATTCTAACGCATTTTTCATATCACCATAAGTAAATTTTTTTTGTTGCTTACATGTACTGCAAAATCTGCCGGTAATTGCTTCTTGAAATGAACTGGACAAATCATCCCGCGGTACCTCTTGCGCACTCATATAACCGGCAGGATAAGTATTCGTCCCTTTCATATCAACACATTCGCACAAATTCAGATCCCATTTGGTGTGCACAACCGGTGCATGAAATCTCAGATACAAACCTTCACACAAGCCATCAAGCCCTAAGTAAGCATTCATATCAAAAATAAAACTGGTTATTTGTGGACTAAACTGAATCTTACTTTTAAAATCTTGCGGCAATCCAAAATAATCTGCAAGTAAAGCACATTGTGATCTACCATCCGGCAAACGACTCCCCTGCACACCAAAACATTCATTGCCACCTAAAAGAAAATCGACCAACTGTTGATTATTAAATGATCGTTTATACTCGGGCGCTACATAAAAACTCCAATAGGTTCGACCCACATCATAATCATTAATATGTTCTTGCCAACCGGCCAAAGTGCGAGCAGCGTTAACTGTTTCAGAACGAGGAATGATATCTGTATGACCAAAAAAACATACCGTAGTGTGTATACTCAAAAGAAGTAAAACAGTACAAAATAGACTCTTTTTTCGTGAAAATAGGTAAACATTCATAGTAGATCCTTTTTTATGCTTCTTAATACTATTGTAAGATGTCTCCCAGTTTAACCATTTCTCGGTTTGATGCAACAGAAAAGTAAACAAAAACAGACTCGATATATTGCCAAATAGAATTAATTTCATGCTTTAGCCCATTCATACGAAAAACCGATGATTTATGTTGTTTTTGTGGTAAAATAAAGTAGAGTACATTATAAAAAATAAATTCGTGCAATCTTAACCTAGAGAAAAAAGGCAGATGAGAGTAAAAAAAAATAAAGGGTTTTTTTCAATTTCGGCTGTAGCAAAGATGTTTTCGGTCCATCAACAAACGATTCGTTTGTATGAAAAAGAGGGCCTTATTAACCCAAAACGTTCATCCGGCAATACCCGTTTGTTCTCTGAAGATGACATTGATCGTCTTGAAGAGGTCATTTATTTGACCCACCAACTCGGCATCAATCTGGCTGGCGTCCAAATGATCTTAAAGCTCAAAAAGAAAATAGACAAAATGCAAAAAGAGATGAACCGAGCATTCGATAGAGCAAAAGAACAGCTAGATGAAGAAACTGAACAAACCAAGTTAGTAGTACGCAATACTGCAAAACAACTCGTTAAACTAAAACAACGCAGCATTTTAGATACGGCTCCCGAAGAACATAGTGAAGACACGCAGATTGAACCGGAAGATTGGGATATTAAATATGAAGAAGACGATTAATAAAAAAAGGGATTACATATGTTTAACAACATAGCAAAAACATTTCTACTTATGTTTGGATTAAGCTCACTATTTTTAAGTATCGGCTACTATTTAAGTGGCCCTGAAGGTTTAATTTTTGCCTTTATTGTAGCATTAATAATGAACTTCATTTCATTTTTCTTTTCCGATAAGATTGTGCTCAACTTATATCGTGCAAAACCATTAGACCAACACACATATACAGGCATTCATGAAGATGTTGCATATTTGAGCAAAAAAATGAACATGCCAAAACCAAAACTATGGCTTGTAACATCGCCGGTTGCCAATGCTTTTGCAACCGGAAGAGGACCGGGAAATGCTTCAATTGCTGTCACAACCGGCATACTGGAAATTCTCAACGAAGAAGAACTGCGCGGTGTCCTTGCACATGAACTTTCGCACGTTAAAAATCGCGATATTTTAATCGGCACTATTGCAGCAACACTGGCTACCGCAATAAGTTACTTAGCTTATATGGCACGTTATGCAGCTTTTTGGGGTTCATCCAACTCAAACAATGAACGCTCTAATAATCCAATAGGCATGTTATTTATTGGCATGTTTGCGCCACTGGCCGCTACATTAGTACAATTAGGCATCACACGTTCACGTGAATATCAAGCAGATGAATCGGGAGCATATGCAACACGTGAGCCATTAGCATTAGCCTCAGCTCTTGAAAAATTAGAACAAAATGCAAAACGAAATCCAACCAAAACTGATATGCGTTATGCCCCAACAAGTTCATTAGGAATTGTGAAACCATTTTCAGGAAAAAGTCTTTTATCACTTTTTTCAACGCACCCTCCAATGCGCGACAGAATAAAATGTTTACATGAATTACAACAAAAAATATATTAAAATGATAACAAAAGGTGTAACACTGACAACAATATTACAAAAAATCAATATGGGAGGAACGGCAGATGTTTAATGATGACCAGTTCAATCAAGGCAATCAGTTTGTTATTTCTTATGAACTTCTTGCATTGATATTATGGATCCTCGAACATGAAGATGAAACATTAGCAGCATTAATAAAAAAAGCGTTTGCGTCCGGACTTCAGGATACAATCCCTCAAAATCCTCCTGCAAATGATACGAATCTTTTAGAAGAAGCACAACAAGCAATCATAGATTTTTTTAGTGTAATGGAATCGCACATGATCGAATCTATGCACGAAAAATCTGTTCAAAAAGCAATGGAGAAAAATCTATTCCCTGCAATTGATCAAATTGACTTGGCCATGTGTGATGACGAAACACTACGCATAAGTGTTGAGAATACAACAAACATGCCACATAATGCACATGAAACACCAAAAGAAGCATTATGTCGTGAACTATTACGTAATTGGAACCCACAAAAGAATCAAGTGGTAAATTAATTTTTAGCAAAATAAAAAAGAGCTCACGTTTTTCAACATGAGCTCTTTTTTTATTACAAAGCTTTGAAAAAGCCTAACTGGGTTAAGCATTCACGCAATTCATACATCGGCATACCAACAACAGCAGTATAAGAACCATCAATTGTTTTTAAAAATTGACTTCCAAAACCTTCAATTGCAATTGCGCCGGAACCGATTACCGGTACATTATCTAAGTAAAAATCTATAGCATTATCAGGCACATGAAAAATATATGAAGCTTGTACGAATTTGAGTAGATGCACATCAACATGCCATGCATTATTTTTCCATACTCTGCGTTCCAAACAAAAAGCAGTTCCTGTACGCACGCCCTTACGTGATGATTTAAGTTTTGTAATTGCATCCTCACGATCGGTCGGCTTGCCTTCCAACTTACCTGCACTGTTTTCAGTTAATGTATCTGCAGTCAAAATAAAACAAACTTCACCATCTTTGCCTTTTGGCAAAATAATATGTTCCATCTTATATAATGCAATACTTTCGACCACTTGCTGCAAAGATAAACCCCAGTCACACATTGTTTCATCTGCAGATTGCTTAACTAAAGTAAATGGGATATCTGCATCACGCAACAACATTTGGCGAGATTGCGATGATGAACCAAGATATAATGTTTGCATATACTTTCCTTATTACTATTTCTTCAACTGTATTATGTGAAACATGAAACCGTTTATGGGCAACATCCATCGAATTAGCATAACATAATATGTTATTTGATATAAATGATAAAGTAGATTGTGAAATAATTTTTTATTTTTTTCACTAAAAGATTTTGTGATTTCAAAAAAGCATCTTTACAATAGTTGCGTATTCTCTCTTTGTCGTCCTCGCAAATGCCTATGCATTACCACATTTTATCCTTTAAAAACGTGTTTCTTTTAGGCTTTTATTGTACTATTTTCTCCCTCTTGTCATTCCTGCGAAGGCAGGAATCCATAAAAAATGGTATCCTTCGATACAATTTCACTTCGTAAAATCACTCAGGATGAAAAGAGGAATGAAAACTCGTACAATTAAATAGTATAGGCATTGTAGGCTTATAAGGGGAAATTACAGGAAATTTAAAATAATATTTTTTGATGAATTTATTTCATTTATTGTGGATTCCTGCCTTCGCAGGAATGACAAAGGGTGTGAGAAACTTTGTTATTTTGTGCGATAATTATTTTAAGTATTACAAAAGATGTGGGTAATGCATAGGCATTTGCGAGGACGACAAAAAGAGAATTCAATTCATAGTAAAATGCACCATATAGGTTTTAAGTAACCATAAGGATGTCTAATATGTTGTATTTATTGCGTAAGGTGAGTGATAAAGTAGATTGTGAACAATTTTTAAATGACAGAACATTCCTGAATGTTATAAAGTGCTGCTTAGTTTTTTGCTGCCTGCCGCTGCAGAAACAGTATTTTTTATATTCACATCTGAACCATCTGACCTAGAAACTCTTGCAACTCTCATACATTCCTTACTAAGTCTAATTTGAACATATTCATCTTCAGGTTTTTTTGATGTATACCATTGAGAAACAACAGTCCCTATTTTTTTTGACAGTAAACCTAAAACAGTTAAAAAAGAAATATCATTCTCATCTTTTTTTGAAGTTCCAATTTTCAATGAATGATCTCCTTTAGCAAAATCGCTTCCAGGAGAATAACCTTTCAATTGAGTATGACAATAAAATAAACTTGGGCCCATTAAAAAAGATTTTAATTGATCAAACTTTTCTTGTTCATTTTCTTCTTGCATAATTTCTTTTAATGTCGCAAGTTGTAGGTACGAAAAATAAACACGAGTTTGTTCTGATTCTAATATATCATTATATGGAGCAAATGTTTCACGTGTATGCGTTACGCTAAATGGAATAGGATACATATTTTCAACTTCTTCCTGTGCATGTTTTGCATAATATGCAGATACACCCTCTTCTTGCAATGCAAAAGCTTCAGCACCATCATTAAATCTTTCCACGCAAAGAGATATAAGCTTTCTAGACTCTGCTGCATAGGTATTGAAAATAGATATGAGCAGACACAAACTAAAAACTTTTTTCATGGTGATACATCCTTTAATAAGTTGAACAAAATGTGATTACCATTTTATACCAAGCGAATATATATGCAAGATCGATAAAACAAATATATTAAAACTAAAAGGTATCATTTTGTCATCCTCTTGGAGGATGACAAATAACCATTTCTTCTATTAGTTCATATTATACGAGTAAAAAAAATATAAAATAAATTGTTTAGATCAAATTCATGTTAATCAATAAAAGTAATTGCTTGACCAACTTTATCTGCGCGGCCCGTTCTGCCAATACGATGAATATAATCCTCATGCGTAGCCGGCAAATCATAATTAATAACATGAGAAACATTATCAATATCAATACCGCGAGCAACAACATCAGTTGCCAATAAAACCTGCACACCACCCTCTTTGAATAAAGCCAAAGCCTTATTACGCTGAGCTTGTGTTTTGTTACCGTGCATTGCTACAGCCTCAAATCCACGCTCTTTTAATTTTCGATGCAACTTATCAGTTGACCATTTGGTACGCAAAAATATAATAACTCGGTCAAATCCAGGCCGTATAAGAAGATCATGCAACAGCTCAACCTTATCTTTGTTACCAACTTTAATGACATCCTGATTAACATTTTCTGCAGATTGACGTGTTTTAGCGCTGACCGATATCGGTTGCTGCAAAAATTGTCCCATCAAAGTGCTAATTGCTTGAGAGATTGTTGCTGAAAAAAATAATGTCTGACGCTTTTCTGAAAGTCTGTCGAGCAAGAATCTGATATCATGAATAAATCCCATATCAAGCATAGTATCAACTTCATCAAGCACAACCGCATTGAATGATCCAAGTTTTAAAACTTTTTGTTGCACTAAATCTTTGAGCCTACCCGGTGTACCAATAACAAATTCCGGACGCTTTTTTAATTTTGAAATTTGACGCACAATATTGGCACCACCAATACACAACGCCGATGAAAAACCGGTTTTTAATTTAAAAGAATTAAGCTCATCCTGAATTTGCGCTGCCAACTCTCTTGTTGGGGCCATAATTAAAACGCGATCTATTTTTTTAGTCAACAAATTATTAATGAGAGGAATCAAAAAAGCTGCCGTTTTCCCTGTACCTGTGTTTGCAGTTGCAACAACATCTTCACCTTGCAATACCAAAGGAATTGCTTGATCTTGAATTGGCGTTGGAAATGCATACCCTTTTTGACTAATATTTTCCTTAAGTTGATCTTCAATCAAAAAATCATTAAAAGCATGCTTAGGCACATAAACAGCAGAAGATACTGTTTCCTCAACCTTCTTCATAAAATCTGAAGGATTAAATTTCTTTGTTGCAGCACGACCTTTACGCTTAGGGGCGCCTCTTTGTGATGATGCATCTCGAGAAGCAGGTTTTTTTCTACTGAAAGCACCTTTTCCGGAGCGAGATGCGCTCGAACTTTTTTTGTTTCGATCTGTTTTGAACTTACCTGATTTTGACATGTGTCTCCAAATTAAATGTTTTTATATTCAAAGTAAAAAGAGTGCATTAAACGTTTAAATTTAATGCACTCTTTTTTTAAATTTATGGCTGGGGCGGGAGGATTCGAACCTCCGCGTCACTGGACCAAAACCAGTTGCCTTACCGCTTGGCTACGCCCCAATAATTTGCGTATATGTTTTTATTCAGGTTCAGACTCAGCCTGACCCTCTGAATTTTTATATTCTTCTATAATACGATTTTCAATCATCGTACGTGTATCTGAATCTAAAGGATGCACAATGTCCCTAAAACTTCCATCTTTACGACGGCGCGAAGGCATTGATACAAAAAATCCTTTATCCCCTTCAATCACTTTTAAATCTCTTATAATAAAACAATTGTCAAAGACGACCGTAGCATAGGCTTTCAATCGGCCACTTTCTTTTACTGGATAAACTTTTACTTCTGTTATTTCCATGTTAGCAACCCCTAGATGATACCAGTACCATCCTTTTTTTTATACTTTAAAACCAATTGCAACTTTATTGTATAGTATCCAAAGCTTTTGTCAAATAAAACAGATATTTCTCTCTTTTTTCCTTTCCTATCATAAAAAACATTATTTTATTTTCGCCGCACGTAACCTAGAAGAACGCGAGGATGGATTTTCAGCTATTTCTTCTTCTGTTGGACGTACCACCTTAGGTGTTAAAATCTCTACGATTCCCAGATCTTCCTGATCTTTAAAAAAGTGTTTTACTATACGATCCTCAAGGGAGTGGAAACTAATACACACAATTCGCCCATCTTCATTAAGGACTCTTAATGCTGCAGGTAGAAATGATCGTATATTATGTAATTCACGATTTACATAAATACGCAATGCTTGAAAAACGCGCGTTGCTTTATGAATATTTTTTTGTGAAAATGGAACTGCTGCATCAATAATCGCAACCAATTCCTTAGTAGTTTTAATTCTATTTTTAGCCCGTTTTTCCACAATTGCACGCGCAATTCTTTTAGAAAAACGTTCTTCACCAAACTTAAAAAATATTTCCGCTAAAACGTCTTCTGATGTCTGATTGATAATATCTTCTGCAGTTTCTCTTTGATGCGGAGGCGACATACGCATATCAAGGCCGGCCTCTTTGAATAATGAAAGCCCCGGCCGTTCGGCAATTTGTACTTGTGAAGTGCCAAAATCGGCCAAAATGCCATCAACTTTACCGACACCTTCTCGCTTTAATATGCGATAAAGTAAGGCAAAGTTACCCCAAACCAACTGTACGCGATCCGGATATTGATCAAGAAGTTCTTGGCCAAATCGACCAAGCGTTACTTCATCCCAATCCATTGCAATAACTTTGCATGTTGGTTCTTTTTCTAGAATAGCTCGAGTGTGTCCACCCGAGCCAAAAGTCACATCTAAATAGGTTTTACCCGGTTGTGGATCCAGATATTTAAGTACTTCTTGTACCAATACCGGTTTGTGCTTATTTGTTAACATCGATACATATCTTTGTTAAACACCATAGTCAATCTCATACATTCCGTTCTGCAATAGTATCTATAATATGCGATAATCCCATACCCAAAGAACCTTTTACAAGTACGGTACTTTCTTTATCCAACCTGGCCTCCAGTTTTTCAACTGCATCTTTCCAAGTCGGAACCACATCAGCCGTCAAGCCAAATGGTAAGGTCTTCTTTGTCCATTGTATCATATCACCGACTAAAATAACATGATTTAATGAAGGAACTTTACGCAAAAATCTACCCAATTGACGGTGCCAAAAGGGACTATTTACACCCAACTCTAACATATCTCCCAATACAGCTATTTTTTGATCTTTAGTATCAAGCTGTTGGAATGCTAAAAGAGAGGCCTTCATGCTTTCAGGATTTGCATTATAACAATCGTTAATAACAATCCCTTTTGTTTTTTTAAGTGGTAACGTTTCAAAACGACCGGCAATCAAAACCGGCATCGTAATACCACGAGCAATAACTTCACCCGGAATTTCAAGGAGTTTTGCAACTGCTGCTGCTGCTAAACTATTAAAAATTGCACCTTCGTGAGTTTGCTTGAGAATAATTGAAAATTTTTCTTTATAAATTTTAAGAATAAAACTGATATGACTATTACTCACATGAATTTTACGCGCTTGTACTTGGTTAACTGTTTTGGTTCCAAACTTTACTACCGGATGCACATAAGCAACCTGAGCCAATAACTGTTGATCACCATTAACAATACCGATACTCTTTTCGGTAAAATATTTAAAAATATCTTTTTTTTCCAATGCAATATCTTGCAAAGAGCCAAGCCCTTCCATATGTGCATGACCAACATTGGTAATCAATCCTATAGTTGGATTCACCATCTTGGCCAGCTGTGCCATTTCACCACGCTTACTTATGCCCAATTCAAAAATTGCTACTTTATGATGCGGCCTCATCTTAAAGATGTTCATCGCAACACCAATTTCTGTATTTTGATTTGCATAAGAAGCAATATGATCAACACCATGCAACATAAGAATATTACTGATCATCTCTTTGGTTGATGTTTTACCCACCGAACCGGTCAACGCCACCACCGGATATTTAAATTGCGTACGCCATGCATATGCTATTTTTTTTAAAGCCTGTAACGTATCCGGTACTAATGCAACAAACATCTTTTGTATTACTGCATCATCAATTTCTTTTAATATATCTTTTTTATCCTGGTTGATAATCAAACCGGATGCACCTTTTTGTATCGCCTCAAGCACAAAGCTGTGCCCATCGACTACTAAACCTTCCAAAGCAACAAAAATATCGCCATCTTGTATCTTACGTGTATCAACAGCTATACTTGGTTCTTCAGGAAATGATTTTGATGCAAATGTTGCTTTAGGAATTATATCTTTGAGGAAATGCTCATCAAATCGCATCGATATCTCCGCTTTTCCTAGTATTTTTCAACTAGTTTTTTGCTCTATTAATAATTGGCCATGATGTGAAAAAAATGGCGATTTTTTTCACATTTGTCAAGCAACAATTATATTTACTCAAAAATCAACTTGGATATACAATTTAAATTGTTTTCCAGGTTCAGCGAATGACACTACGCGTTTTACCACTACCGGCCGGCGCAATAAAACCTTCAGCTTCAAGCATATCGATAATTCTTGCCGAACGATTATAGCCAATCTTAAATTTACGCTGTAATAATGAGATCGAAACTTCATCGATATCTTGTAGGTAAAGAAGCACATCAGTATAAATATCATCTCGATCTTCTTCAAGCTCAAGCTGTTCAATATGCTCATTAAGATCTAGATATTCAACTTGCCGTTGCGAACGAATGTGATCAACTACTTGATCAATCTCTGTATCGGAAACATATGCACCATGTAATCGCTGCAGACCCGCACCATGAGCATCTAAGAACAACATGTCACCACGACCCAATAATTTATCAGCACCTGCGCAATCTAAAATAGTACGCGAGTCTATTTTAGATGTAACACGAAATGAAACACGACTTGGAAAATTAACTTTTATCAAACCGGTAATAACGTCAACCGATGGACGCTGTGTTGCGACCATTAAATGAATTCCTGCTGCACGCGCCATTTGTGTGATACGTGCAATAAGATCCTCAATTTCACGACCGGCTGTCATCATAAGATCGGCAAGTTCATCAATCACCACTACAATATACGGTAATGTTTTGCGACCTGATTGTTCCATAAGAATATTGTAGTCATGTATGTTTCTGCCCCCTTCCTTTGCCATCTTTTCATAACGATCTTCCATCTCTTTGACAACCCAAGTGAGCACCGGCGCCGCCTTTTTTGGATGTGTAACAATAGGAAATAACAGATGTGCAATGTCTCCATAGGAAGCAAACTCTAAACGTTTTGGATCAATTAACACCAAACGTAACTGATCTGGTGACAACTTACACAACATACTGATTAACATTGCATTGAGCGCAACCGATTTACCCGAACCGGTTGAACCGGCAATAAGCAAATGTGGCATACGCACTAAATCAACAATAATATTATTACCAATAGTGTCTTGACCTAACACCAATGGCAAACTGCCATCGAATGTTTTAAATGTTTCCGATTGTACAACTTCAGCAAAATATACATTTTTACGGTGCTTATTAGAAACTTCAAAACCCACAAGCGATTTTCCCGGAATTGGTGCAATAATACGAATACTTAATGCTTGCAATGCCAGTGCCAGATCATCTTCTAATGAAGTAATTTTACTTATTTTGCAATCAATTTCCGGTTGATATTCAAATAACGTAACTACCGGACCACGCTTTATTGAAGCAACTGAACCACTCACGCCAAAGCGTTGTAATTTATCTTGAAGTGTTTGTGCACGCTCTTGCAAATACTGCATAATTTTTGGATCATCACGTTCTTCATGATTACCAATAAAAATATTCAAACTTGGCAATGCATAATGCTCACTATCTGTAAATGTATCATCTGACCATTCATCAACAGCCTGTTCTTCTTGATCTTGACACGCATTCTGCTCAAATGTGTCACATGTTTCAGATGTATTAAATCTGTTACCGGAAAAAGATTCTTCATGCACATATGGCTCCGGCTCAACAATTGTTTCATCATTAAGAATTTCTGAACTATGCATCTGTATATCTTTTTGATTCAAATAATCTTGCCAAAATGTGTCATCTTTCAAATTTGCTTGTTTTATTCCTCGCTCAAACTCAAGAATTGAAAGATCTTTATTATGAATAGTTTCAGCTTTATACAGTTTGTGTGCCATAGCATATAACCAAACAGCCGGTCTCGAAATAGCCCAAACCACATAAGAAACAGTTCTGTATACCGGCTGCAAAAAACGTTGACTCATTAAAAAACGAACCGACCTTACCAAATAATGCACCGGACCAATAAATGAAAAACGAAATAACAATACAACTGAAATAAATAACATCATACACATGAATAAATGCGCACTCAAAGCATCGAGCTTATGCAATACTATTCGCACAAGATGAGTCCCTACGTAGCCACCGGGATACACACCGACTAAATCAAATCGATACATATGGCATAATGCAGCACCAAATGAAGCCGTTGAGATACCTGCAACTAAACGTTCCCATTGCTGCGCAAACGGCTTACGCATCATCAAGAGATACGCAATAAAAAATAAAAATGGTGCAAAAAATAGACTCATACTGCCAAAAAGATAATAAAAAATACCGGCAATATATGCACCAAATACGCCACCTTTATTATGCACCGTGGTGACACCGGTACTAAAATATAATGGTGACAGATCAGTTACATTAAAAGTCCACAATGATATCGTCAAAAAAATTGCCGTTATCAATAAAAAAAAACAACTGATCATTCGTGCATATTCGTATATACACCGTTTAAACAACTCAATTACCTTACGCATTCATTACTCCCAACATGATACTTAATGCTAATGGAATCAACATATAAAAACCCCACCACCACATAATTCGTTTTTTCACCATATATGACACTATACACAAACCGGCATATGCCATTATACTTGCCCCTAGCATAACCAACACAAACGGTAGATTCAATAGTTCAATTGATGGTCTATACAAAACATATGCACTATATAGAGCTGCACACATAATAAGTGGCCATTGAATCAAAAAAGAGACTTCAAATGCACGACGTGCAGGCAAACGCATCCAACGAGCTACAACATACGTAATTGCAAAACGTGAAATGCCGGGCACAAACGCCAATGCTTGTACTGCTCCTAAAATAATAACTTTTAAACTATCCAATTTCTCACATGTATCATTCTCGCACCAACGCAAACTCCACAAACAACAAGCTGTTATAAAAAAACTAACCGGTAATGGCATGCCCATTTTAAGAGCACCTCCTTGAGCAATGCTCAATCCATAACCGATTAACGTAACGATAGTTGCCAATGCGGCATACCAACTTATTTTCAAAACAAGTTTCCAACAACGTTTAATATGTAAAAATGGAAATGACCATCGAGGCGCAAAAAAAATTGCAACAATAATTGCTGTAGGCAGATGTAATACATAACCAATATATTCATGTACATATACAAATGTAGGAAATGCAGCGTCAGGCGGACAAGCAAAAGACAAGAGTGCAACATGGCCTGAACTACTAATCGGAAAACTTTCTAAAATAACTTGTGCCGCCGCCCAGAGATAGAAACAAAACATCTTGCTTTCCTTCGTATGTACTTTTTAATCGCATCAGTTTAACGCGCAAATAATGAACAAGCAACAGCCCTGTTTATCTTTTGAAATGAACTCCTATTGAAAAAATAATTAAATTTACTAGAGTAAGGACAGAAAGAAAAGTATACTGTTGCGGTTAATATATAACCACATAAAAAGGAGTCCGGAAAAATGAAGAAAAATCATTCACGTCTTTTAATTGCACTGCTGCTACCTATGCAGCTACAAGCAGTTTGCCCTGTGGCACCGCTTTTTGTGCCTCGTTCACAAAGTGCAAACGTTCCCGCATTTGAATTGGCCGGACTGACCAATCACATCAACATTTTTGATATGGAAAAATTTTACGGCACATTTGCAGTAACTCCAATGTATAGCCGCTCATTCAAAGAAAATGAAATTTCAAAATGCCTATTTGGTGACAGCTTGGTAAATTGCGATTGCCCAAATATCAATGTCAGCGGCAGTGGTGTTGCCAATCGCGGACAAAAAGATTGGCTTGCTGATTATTTTGGATTGCCAACCGACTATGAAAGCACTCTTTCATTCAAACCGCGCATTTCAAACTATTTAGTTGATTTTTATATGTATCTTGGACTTGATGAATGGCTTTGCGGTCTGTTCTTCTTTATTCATGCACCGGTTGTAAACACACGCTGGGATCTAAATTACTGTGAATCTATTGAAAATATGGGCACCGCAGCTTATCCGATTGGTTATTTCACACCGGAAGAAGTTCCTCGCAGCACATTGCGTGATTCCGTATCCGAATATATGAGCGATTGTAATGGTATAGATTTAGGTGACGATGTATTTGTACAACCACTTAATGTTGCACGCATAGCTTGTGACAGCAAAAGTGACACCGCACTTGCCGATATTCGCTTTGCATTAGGATGGAACTTTTTCCAAGATGAAGATTATCATGTAGGACTTGGTTTTGCCGGTGCAGCACCAACCGGTACTCGTCCAAAAGGTGAATTCCTTTTTGAACCAATTGTAGGTAACGGACATCACTGGGAACTTGGTGGCCTTGCATGGGGACATGTTGTATTCTGGCGCAGCGAATGCGAAGAAAAATTCTTTGCAGGTTGGATGCAAGCAAATATAACTCACATGTTCAAAACAAAACAACATCGCTTCTTTGATCTGAAATGCAAACCGATGAGTCGCTATATGCTTGCCGAACGTATGACAACCGATGTTACACAACTTCTTGCAAATGAAGATGAAGGTTCATTGATGATGAATACCGTTCCATCAAATCAATTCAATAAACTATTTGCACCTGTTGCAAACCTTACTGCACAAGATGTTGATGTAAGTGTTAATGTACAAGCTGATATTGTTGGTATGCTTACCTACACAAGTTGCGGATTCACTTGGGATCTTGGTTATAACTTCTGGGCTCGCACCTGTGAAAAATTTGATCCTAATTGCGATTGCCCTCCGGCAGTAAAAGACGAAAACTGGGCATTAAAAGGTAACGCACATGTATTCGGATTCACCGACCGTGATAACGGCGTTCCGGCTGACACACCTGTTGCATTATCTGCAACACAAAGTGACGCAACTATCCATGCCGGCACCAATGTAACAACCGATATTGGTGGCATGATGATTGCAGCAAATCGCAATCCGGTTATTGACAATCGTCAATGGGCAACTTCAGGCGATGACACCGCATTAGCATCAGCACTTTTACTCAATCAACCTGGTGGCAACCAAACCAACACGTCAAAAGAACCGGTACTCATTGATGTATGTGATATTGATTTTAATAACGCACGCACAAAAGGTCTCAGCCAAAAAGTGTTCACTCACTTTAGTTATTCATGGTTGGATAATGAAGACTGGACACCATACTTAGGCGCCGGTGCTCAAGTTGAATTTGCACAGGATGACAATAACAAATGTGCTACCGATTCATGCAATACAAATCCATGCGCAAACAACAACTGCAGCGGACAAGCATGCACAACAAACACCAACTGCTTCACCTGTGATGACGATTGCCAACGTTGCGCGATTTCACAATGGGCTGTATGGATTAAAGCCGGTGTATCATTTAATTAATTTATTGTAAAATAACATTACAATCGAGGCGAGAGCTTAAAAGCTTTCGCCTTTTTTATTTAAAAAACCTTTTGACAAAAACAAAATCGATTTATATGTTAATTAAAAGCTTAAGATAAACCATTTAAAAATAGGAACGCTCAACAAAAGAATATTTCGCAAAAAAAGTTGGATCGTAATCAAGCAAAAACCTTAAGACAGTTGTTTTAGTGCATTTAACAAGCGAAAGACAAAATTATGAAACAATACAATTTCAAAAAACAGTTACTCTTATTGTTATTTCTTCCCGTATACATCAAAGCTGATACAATTCGTTTAGGTGTTTACGCTGTTATCACAAACCAAAATAATGAAATATTATTGACTAAAACTCAATCAGGATCAAAAGTTATTTATAATTTCCCAGGAGGAGGTATCGATTCTGGTGAAAGTTTTGCACAAGCTTTAAAAAGAGAGTGTCTAGAAGAACTGGGCATTAATATAACAATAAGTAAGCGCATATTCAGTTCACAAAATTTGTATCCTCACAAAGATTTTCCTTACTCGCGCATGTTCAACCTATATTACCTTGTTCAAACTGATGAACTAGCAAATGCTTTAGCCGATGATTGCATCGATATCGCATGGGTTAGCTTAGACAACTTACCTTTGGATGAAATGCTTGATGTCGACAAAGAATTTGTCAAATTCTACCAAAGTGAAATTCAAGTGTAGCTATAATAATAAAAAAGCATAAAATATAATCAACATTATCTTCTTTTTTAATGGGATCTAAATGATGACACAAAAACATTCTGTAATATTAGTTCAAATTTTTTTTATTTATATAAAGCTCAATTCAGCCCATCCAGAACATAGGCTAGAAACAATGCTTAGTACAATAAATCCTCAAAATTTCGCAGTCTTAAATACACAAAGGCAGCCTCAAATCCCAACTTTGCCCGATCACCAATCACTTCTGGAACAATATAAAGCAGAATTACCTTCTATTTTAGTTGCAACCAAACGTATTAATCAAGCAATAAATCATAACCCGCGCCTGATTAGTATAATTAAACAACTACAAGATCCTGACAAATATAAGCACTTAACATTCCCTTCTCGACTATTGTTCACTGGCCCTTACGGATGTGGAAAAACAACAGGAGCTTTAGCTCTAGCTCGCCACTGCAATATGAATTGCTTATTCATTAAAAGTACATCCATAGGAACAGAAAGACTAAACTCCGGTAAAGAGTTTATTGATAATTTATTCAATAATTTAATCTCGCATCCCGAAAATAAATATATAGTAATCATCGATGAACTATTAGCAGTCGCACGATTTTCTCATGCTGGTAGTGACCGACAACAAGACCTAACCGCATTAACTTTTTGGAACTGCCTAGATAAAATAAAAAACAAACGACATATTTGTGTAGTAGGCACCTTTGATAAGGATCATGATAAAATAGACCCAACAATAAAAAGGCGATTTGAAAGTAATGTCATTCATTTTAATCCTGCAGAGGTTCCTGAAATAGTAGAGATCATGAAAGATTCCTTAAATCATCTCCCCGAAGATCTTCCTGCAGCAGCAATGCCTAGAATCTTTCATAGATGTAGTGATGACTTTTTAAGACAAATGGCTAGCAGAGCATCTCATCTTTCAATTCGAAACATAAAAAGATTAATTGGAAAGACAATTGCACTGGCAATTGATGAAACTGGAGATCCTAATGCCATCGTTGAAGAAAAACATATTCAAGAGGTTTGGAACCAAAACAATCTTGATCGATTTTCAAGAATATACAATCACCCACTCTTTAAATCAGTTACGACCTATCAAGTAATTTCACTCTGCAGTTTTTTAACGGGCATAGGACTTAGAACCTACGGAACATTTAAAGACAATGAAAAATTTGAAAGTAGTGGAAACGCCTTAATCGCAGCTTCTTGCATTTATTATCTGATGAATGAGCCACACACAAAAAATTGATACACAGATTTTTAAAACATTTAAAACAGAAGAATAACATGAAAAAATTATATACATTATTACTAATCACATCTTGTTTCACTCACTTGTACGTACAATCAGAAAGTCATACACAAAAACTAAACTTTGAACTGAAAGAAAGACAACGCACACAAAAATCAATTAATAAAGTACGAAATATTTCTGCTCAATGTGCTGCTACTTCTGTTGCTACATTGATCACTCTTATTTATATCGTATCGAATAGTGATGAAATCACTGAAACAATGTTTAACATAGCAAATACAATCAACAAGCTTGCTAATGTGAATATTTGTTGGTCTGTTCCAACAGCTATCACTACAGCACTCTACTGCATATACAATAGTGCCATGATCGAAGAGATAGAAAATGAGCTGTTGTCATTAACAGACGGAACTAATACAGAAGAACAAGAATAACATGAATAAAAAAACAATTATTACTTTACCCATCTTGGCAATGCATCTATCTAACATGTGTATACCGTCCAATACTAAAAACTATGATATTGTTGCAGTTCACATGGCGCATGATCAATCAGGAAAAAATGGGTCTGAACAGTTCAATGCAAAAAGCGAAATGCAAGCTCTCAAAAAAATGGCTGAAAGTGGAAACACTACTGCAATGAATGAACTAGGAATTATGTTTCTTAACATTCGTGAATATCAAGAAGCTATTGATTGGTTTAAAAAAGCACTTGAGATAGAAAGTGAACAACCTGTTTATAACGCAAATATCGCACATGCATACCACAGTATTGGCCAATTAGAATCAGCAAGATTTCATTTGGAAAAAGCTGCCCAAAAAGGACTCACTCTTGCATTGATTTCACTTGGTAATCTGGCAATTGAAGAAAAAAAATATGATGAAGCTATCGAATGGTATCAACAAGCAATAGAAAAAGATAATAAAACAAAATACAAAAAAAAATTAGCCTTCGCTCATAAATTAAATAAAAATCATCAAGAAGCTGTAAACATTCTAAAAAAAATCGCGCAAGAAGAACATGATGACGAAGCAATGAACCAAATCGGTCTGATTGAATACGAACAAAATAATCCACAAAGCGCAATACACTGGTTCAAAAAAGCTATAAAAATCAAGAACAGCTCTGTATATATATTCAATTTAGCATTGACATACCAAAGCGTAGACAAAATGGACAAAGCTATCGAATGGTATAAAAAATCTGCTGCAAAAAATTGCCCTCTATCACTTGAAAAACTTGGCATGTATGCGCTTGATCAAGGAAGCTACGATCAAGCAATTAGGTTATTTAAAAAAGCCATAAAAATTGATGATGAAAATCCAAACTATTACAATTCAATAGCTCGTGCTTATGAACAAAAAGGCAATGATAATCTTGCAACTGAATATTACCAAAAGGCAGATGAATTAAAAAAGAACATATTTAGTTCTCTTTTTTTACCATACTAATATTTTATATTTTTTTTACTTGGATTTCAGATTCCGTCCTTAGTATAATCGAACTGCATATACAATTATGTGCATGTAAGATAACTTAGTAAGGAAATAGAATAATGAAGCAATTTTGTTTATTGGTCATACATCTGATTATCTTTAACACCATTCATGGTATCACTCCAAATCCTTATCTTGCAATGCGATCACAAAGTGAAAATGCAGCGCGAGAATTGGTAGGATTAACACAGCATATCAATTTAGCTGTTGATCATTTTTATAGCACCTTTGCAATAACACCGGCATATACTCAATCATTTTATGAAAATCGTATTGCCGACTGCCTATTTGGTAATGATTTGGCAAGCGATACATTATCAGCAATTGAAGTAACCGGTATCAATGCCACGGATCGCGATAATTGCAAAGATTGGCTTGCTGACTATTTTGGACTACCCACCGATTTTGACAATACCATGAAATTTGAACCGATAGTCTCTAACTTTCTTGTTGATTTCTATGGTTATTTTGGGTTCAACAATATTCTATGTGGCCTCTTTGCTACCATTCATGCGCCAATTGTACGCACAAAATGGGATCTCAATCTATTTGAAGTTAATGATCAAGAAGGAATTGCACATTATCCTCCCGGTTATTTTAGTCAAAATGCACGTGTTGAAAATGTTGGATCCGGTGGCATCACTTCTAAGGATATTGGTGTTAAACGTGCTGATTTATTGGACAGTTTCACCGATTTTGTTTTTTGGCAAAAAACACCAAACCTTGGTGATGAAGTTACTTTTTGTCCCTTACAAAATGCACGTATGACACCAAGAAATATCAATTGTAATAAAACAAAAACTGCACTTGGTGATATCCAAGCAGTATTAGGTTGGAATTTCATACTTAATAGATGGTACCATTTTGGCGCCGGTCTGCGTGCAACTGCACCGACAGGCAATCGTCCAAATGGAAAATTTCTTTTTGAACCGATAGTTGGTAATGGCAAACATTGGCAACTGGGCACACAAATTTGGGGCCATTACACATTTTATGTTTCAGAAAATGAAGAAAAACAATGGATGGCATATTTCCTTGCAAACATTATGCATATGTTTAATGCAAAACAGTGCAGAGTATTTGATCTGTGCGATAAACCAAATAGTCGATGGATGTTGGCAGAAAAATTGACGCCTGATGTGCAACATTTACAAGCATCGGCAATTCAAGGTGATATCATGAACCTTGAAACTCCTGATGCACAGTTTGCAAACAAATTCAGTTCAGTCGCCAATTTAACTAAACGATCTGTTAACGTGAAATCAAATGTTCAAGTAGATTTAGTAACTATGCTTACCTATATAAAACGCAATTTAAGCATCGATTTTGGATATAATCTCTGGTATCGCAGTTGTGAAAAAATTACTAAAAATAGTTGTGGAAAAACAATATTAGAAAATGAGCTCTGGGCATTAAAAGGAAATGCTCATGTCTACGGTTTCACCAATCCGGGGGCAATGCCACCAGTTGAAGATAATACTCCAGTAGCACTTTCTGCAACACAAAGTAATGCAACGATTCACAATGGCACAAATGTAACAACTGAAATTAATGGGATGAATGTTGTAGCATCAAGAAATCCTATCATTGATAATCGTTTTTGGGCAGTTGCGACTATTGATAATCAATCGGTACTTTTGAATAATACTATTTCTAGTGGTGCGCAAACTAACACATCAAACAGTCCGATTATTTTACGTGAAGACCAATTGGATCTTTGCAATGCACAAACAAAAGGATTATCTAACAAACTATTTTTCCATTTAGCATACTCATGGTTTGATTTTTATAACCAATGTTATGTACCATATATAGGCGGTGGTTTTGAATTTGAAATCGGTAACAAAAATATGCCGCAGGACAAACAGAACATCACATGTCAAAATTGCGCTTTGTCACAAGTAGGAGTATGGCTCAAAGGAGGATTTTCTTTTAACTAAATAAAAAACCATTAATAAATAAAAAATAAGTTTTGAAATCTAAAATCTTGACAAAGACATTCAAACATACTAATTAATCTATAATAAACGTGTCATTAAAAAAGATTATAAAAATTTAAAAATAGAAAGGAGCGCTTATTAAAATACCGCTTTAGTGGAGGCAAATGGTGATGAATATGTTTTGCAAATTTGAAAATGTAAAAACAAATAAAAAAGGATAATAAGTATGAAACAAAAATTATGTTTAGCTCTTCTCAGCTGCATTGCATTAACATCGTTTGTTGATGCGGTTGCTCCATATTATAGTATACGCTCACAATCTGTTGATTTAGCTCGCCAACTTGTTGGCACAAGAGACATCGAAGAAGAACTTCGCTGCAGCGATGACTGCTGGCCGGGATATCTTGGTGTTACTTTGGAATACACAAAATCATTCCATGCTAACCGTATTTCAGAATGTCTTTTTGGCGATTGTTTATTAAATAACGGTTGCTGCCAAGCCATTAAAGTCTCCGGTAGTCGCGTAGAAGATCGTGGCGATAGTGACTGGCTTGCTGATAACTTCGGTTTACCAACTAATTATCAAGGTACATTAAACTTCAATCCACGCATTACAAATGTTCTTGGTGATTTCCAAGCTTACTTGCGTCTTGATCGTTGGCTGTGTGGACTTTATTTCTATATCCACGCACCGGTTGTTCACACTAAATGGAATATGAATGTGTGTGAAGATGTAATGGATGCAGGCGGAGCAACAGGTTATGCAGAAGGTTATTTTGCACCAAATGCTGTTGGCCGTGATAACTTAGTAAAAACTGCAGGGGACTTCCTTTCAGGCAGAGCTACTCCAAATCTTGGTGATGATGTAACATTCAATAGACTTGAGAATGCTCGCTGGGATCTTAGCGGTTGTGCTCGCACAAAAACAGCTTTAGCTGATTTACGTTTCTGGTTAGGTTATGATTGGTTAAACTGTGATTGCTACGGCTTTGGATTAGGCCTTGTTGTTGCAGCTCCAACAGGAAATACTCCTGACAGTCGCTACCTATTTGAGCCAATAGTTGGTAATGGTCACCATTGGGAATTTGGTGGTTTAGTTAAAGGTGACTACACCTTCTGGGAAAACTGTGACGGCACACATCGTGTAACCGGTTACACTCAAGCAAACATTACTCACTTGTTCAGCGCAAAACAATGCAGAACTTTTGACCTATGTGGCAAACCATTAAGTCGTTACATGTTAGCTGAAAAATTAGGTGCTAACGATGACAATCCTGTTCTTGAAGGATCACCTAATAGCACTACAGAAGTTTGCCCAACTGCTGTAGCAGATCTAACTGTTTCTAATAATCAGTTTGCAGGCGAATATACCTCTGTTGCTAACTTAACAACACTATGTGTTGATGTAAGCACAAATGTGCAAGTTGATTGGGTTGCAATGGCAACTTATTCACGTTGCAACTTCACATGGGATTTAGGTTATGAATTATGGTACCGCGGTTGCGAAAAAATCAAACCTCGTGACTGTGATGCAAGCAATCTAATTGCAGCAAATACTTGGGCACTCAAAGGTGATGCTTATACTTATGGATTCTTATCTTGTGGTCAAGATCCATTCACTGAAGATTCTCCGATCGCACTTGGTGCAACAGAAAGTGGTGCAACAATTAAACGTGGAACTAATTTCGTAGCTGGAAACTTAAACCAAAATGAAGGTGTTGATAATGCTCAATTTGCATATGCAACTCAAAACGGTAGCATTTCTACTGTTGGAGCAGATCGTGCAGGTGAAAATGGTCAACAATTAACTTCAATTCAGCCGGTATTCTTATCATCAGATGATATAGATCTTTGCAGTGCACGTACTAAAGGCTTGTCTAACAAAATCTTTACTCACGTAAGCTATAACTGGGATTGTGCATGCTGGAACCCATATCTTGGTATTGGTGCAATGGGTGAATTTGGTCAACGTAATGGCAGCAAAAAAGATTGTAAAACAAATAGCTGCAAAACAACTGCTTGCTCTACATCAAGCTGCGATACAAAAAGCAATGATTGCCAAAAATGCTCTCTATCACAATGGGGTATCTGGATCAAAGGTGGATTTGTATTCGGTTAATATAAGAAAGTTATTATAGCTAAAACTAATAAAAGTTAACGTTAAAATAACTTGATAAATAAGAAAGGCTCGACATTTGTCGGGCCTTTTTTATTTAATTGCATTTAAGCTTTTCATTTTAGTAAAGTAAGAGCAAACAAAAGGAGAATACTATGAAAATAAAAATGAAAAAAAAATTGCTCTTACTCTTATCTCTTTTTTTTATATGCGCAACTCATGCAGATGTAATGGATTTTCCATTACATGGTAAAACATTTATGCTCACACGATCACAAAGTGTCAATGCCGCTCGTGATCTGGCCGGATGGCATTGGAACTTTCCTAAAATTTGTGACAATAAAAATGAATGGTACTCATTCACCGTTACTCCCGAATATATGCATTCATTTCGCTCTGATGATATCGCAGAATATTTTTTTGGAAACCCATGCTTACAAATTTCCGGCAGCAAAGTTACCGATCGTGGACAAAATGATATTTTAGCTGACTATTTTGGACTGGGACAAACATTTAGCAGTTCAGTGAAACTTGAACCAATCATGCGCAATGCATTAGCTGATTTTAGATTCCATTATGGCTATGACAGATTTTATTTCCATGTACATGCACCAATTGTATGGGCAAAAAATGAAATCTTATTAGAAGAATGTGTTGACAATGATGGCACTGACATGCCATTTGAAGCATTATATATGGCGCCCGATCAAGTACAACCGGTTGTATCAAGTTTTTGCCAAGCAATTAGTCAAGGTGCAGTCTACGGCGAAGTTACTGAACCGTTACGTTTTGGCCGCATGGGTTGCCCGGATGCCACTACAAAACTATCTGAAATTCAAGCAGCATTCGGATGGATTTTTTTAGAGCGTCCAAACGGTTGGATGAGTGTTAATCTACGCGGTTCAATTCCAACAGGAACTCGTCCAAACAGTGCATTTTTATTCGAGCCAATTGTAGGAAACGGTCATCATGGTGAACTGGGTATCGGTTTTTATGGCCAGGGTAACTTGTGGGAAAAAGATGGCGATAAGTTTATCAGTGTTTGGCTGGAGGCAAACATTACACATATGTTTGGTGATAAACAATGTCGATCATTTGATCTTTTACAAAACTGCGATGATTGTTGCTGTATTATTACTCCTGAAGATGGATTTGGCAGTCGCTACGTATTGGCAAAAGAGTTTGACGATACCGGCAACTATACTCAAAGCACTGTACCATTAATCAATCGCACGACGCTCCTTGCTGACATCAGCGTTGATGTACAACTTGATATTGCACTCATGTTTGCATTTGAATTTAAACAATGGACATTTGATATCGGTTATGATGGATGGGCACGCAGCCGCGAACGCATAGATCTGCTCGAATGCCTACCCGAGGATATTGTTGGACTGAAAGGAATTCAAAATGTTGCATTACAAATGGGCGGACCATCAAATGTCACACAAAGTGCAGCAACCCTACACGGTAATGAATTTAGTGAACAAGTAAATGTCGCCGATCCGGATTCACCGGTATTTACCAACCAACCGCAAGTTGATATTAATTCAGGTGCATCATCTCGCATGCTCACACATAAAATTTTTGGTAATATCAACCGTGCATGGCATCGCTTTGAACCCTGTGCATTACAACCATTTTTAGGCATTGGTATCGAAGTTGAATTTGAAGGACAACGCCCTAAAGATCTGCAACCGAATAAACTCGCAATGTCACAATGGGGCGTGTGGTTAAAAACCGGTGTTGGATATTAAACAATTGACTATATTAGTTTTTTATATTCATCAGCAAGCGCATAGGTTCTTAACTTTTTAGATGGATTTACAATAACCAAAAATTCATCTAAAACCCATTGTTTGCACAAATGACGTGCCGTTCGTGATTTTATATTAAAAAAATCTTGGACATCTTTTGCAGTGATTTCTGATTCATGCACAAACAGTGTTAATAATGCGCGCTTACGCGCATCTAAATGACGTATTTCTTTAGCAATATCTTTATTACGATTTAGATTACCGAGCGCTCGCCGCTTTACCGTTTCAAAACTTTTGAGCATACTGCGGCAAAAATATTCTACCCATGAAGTAATATCCGATTCTGCTCGCCCCATATAATAATTATGTGATGGACCCACCGTCAGTGAACGATAATAAGATACGAGATCTTTTGCGTAATATTCTTCCAAGCAATAAATACCTTTTAAATCATAACCACCCTGATGCAAAATTAATGTAGCAAGCAAACGGGCGGTTCTGCCATTGCCATCATAATATGGATGAATAGTTACAAACTGATAATGCACTATACCTGCAATTAAAGGAACCGGAATGTCATGATTAGGTGCATCATTGATCCAATCAACCATTTCTTGCATAAGTTGTACGACATCATGAGCTTCAGGTGGCAAATATACAATATCACCGGTTGCGCCATCTTTGATCACATTTTGCCCATCACGATATGGCGTCTGTTTTATGCGTTTTTTACCACCATTCATAACAATAGCATGAATATGCTGTATATCTTTTTGAGTTATCTTTTTTTTCTTTGCTAATGTATCAACTTGATCAAGGGCCGCATAATAACCCAAAACTTCGTTTTCATCTCGTTTTCTACCGACACTACCACCCTTTTTTATCAGCTCTTTCACCTGATCTAAGGTAAGTCGATTTCCCTCAATTTTGGTTGAATAATGAATAGTGCTCATACGAGCAGTTGCCCGCAAATGAGCAAGCATTGTTGGCGTAATTGGAGCTAAATCAATATCTTGTTTAAGCCCCGAAATTCGCATTAATAACTTAGCAATTAATGGCGTAATTGAGTATACCGGTTCAAACATAATAGCTTCCTTTTTTTAGCCCTATTCCTTTATGTAATCATTATACCATAATCACACTTTTTTTGCCATTAAATTGCCATTAAATTGCCGTTAAATCAAAAAAACACCTATTTTAAAGATGCTTTTCAATTAAATAATCGTTCCTTTTTGTCATCCCAGGCTTAAACTGGGATCCAGCCCACAGAAGATTAATTGTATCAAATACTTTTGTCAGCAATCGTTTATTTACAAAGCGCAAAAATAATAAGATTTGAAAGCAATGTTCGCCTGGATTCCAGTTCAATCCTGGAATGACAAAGTAAGCATATTATATAACTCATCTTACGCACTCACAGATTTAATAACTTATTTTAGAAGAAACTCTTTTTTAAATATGTGATAATAATCTAAGTGAAAAAACAAAGCAGTTTGCCCATTTTGTCATTCCTGAAGGGAATCCAGCGGAAATCGGTGTGGTCTAGAAGAATACTTGGCCAAAAAAGTTTGTTCGTTTGGAGAATGATTGGTTTTTAATATTTTTGAATTTTACTTTACAATACTCTTTAGATAATGCATATCATTAGCCAAGACTTTATTAGCATTAGGCCGGTCACCGCTGGATTCCCTTCAGGAATGACAAAATGGGCAAATTGCTTTATTCTTTGCACCTGGATTATTACATTATATTTAAGAATTAAACCTCTTGTAGAAACTAGACCTTATGCGTAATTAATTTTAAAAAATGCGCCCACCTCAAAATGTCATTATAATCTGCGTATTGGCATGTGCTATAATTTAAAGTAAATCAATTGTGTAATGTTTTGAGAAGTGTGATTATTTCAAAACTTACATGATGCACTTTATTACGAATTAATCCCCGTTCTTACGAATTCGATAATCAAGATTATAAAGTTATTTCAACTTTATTTACTATCACAAAAAATAGAAATAAGGAGAATTTAATTAGTGGATCCCCGCATTCGCGAGGACGACAAAGAGGATGTTTCAACATTAAAAAACAATTTGTTATCGTGTATAATTTCATTCAAGAGACGAGAGCACAAGTTTCTATAACGCGAGTTCTAAAATTCAAGATCCTCGCGAGCAAAACATTATAAGGTAATGTTCTTCTTTGTCATCCCCGTCTTGAACGGGGATCCAGGCGATGAATACTTATAATTAAAGATGAATGTACGTTTT
>JBBDMI010000016.1:0-24172 GCA_040878395.1 Candidatus Dependentiae bacterium
ATCGATTTATTTTTTTGTGCTTGGATTTTTACGAATTGTTTGAACATACTTGATGACAAAATAAAGAAGGGGATAAACTTTAAAAACACCCTTTAGGTTAAAATTTAAATGCGTTTACCCTGTAGAATAAGAATCGAATTGTTCTTCGAGTAAGTTCATCTCATTATTACTATCATTCTTTTTTAAATAGTATCTCTATTTTAAAACATCTTCTATAACTCTCATTTCTTCTTTCCACATTTCCTCTTGAACTTCTATCATACGGAATCTAGTTTTTGCAACTATTAATTCAAATGTGACTCTTGCGCTCTCTTTCACTTTAGGAGAAACATCTCCTTTTTGAACAATTTTATTACACCAATATAAAGGTACAATAGGAGGCGTTGCAACATTTGATGATATTTTTATTAATTCAAATATGGCCTTTGTTTCACCTTCTTTAGCTTTTAAAAAAAGATCGGGAGATAGCTTTTTCCCATATTTCTCAATTATTGGCCAATCTGATTCTTCATAGTATTGACTAAAAGATTCAGAAGTCGGAAAATCTTCCATTTCTTTTTTATCAGCACCATACATATTTGTATTTATTAATAATAAACTTATCATACATATAAATATCTTTTTCATAACAGTCCTTGTAGGGTATATTATTTAATAAATTAGACACAACTTTATACTATAGAATTAAAACTTTCAACCTTAAGATACGAAAGTTATGCAATTACAAAACAAAAATATAGGCATTTGGGGTTTTGGCTCAGTTGGCAAATCAGCTTTATCCTTCTTATCAGACTTAGGCAATACTTGCCAAATAATGGATAATCGTACATTGAATGATAATGAAACTGAACTTATAAACAGCTATAATGCTTCATTTTTATCCCAAAACAGCATTGAAGCCTTTTTTAACAATAATGATTATATTTTAGCAAGCCCCGGAATTGATATCACTCAATATAAAACTAAAGCAACATTTATCTGCGAACTTGATATCTTTTGCCAATTTTGGCACAAACCGATTATCGCCATCACCGGAACAGTGGGAAAAACTACCATAACGACTATTTTAGGTGATCTGCTAAACAAAAAAATGGATGCACTCGTGGGCGGCAATATTGGTACACCAATGTTAGACTTAATACACAAACAAAAAAAAGCTGATTTGATAGTTTTAGAACTCTCAAGCTGGCAGCTTGAACATGTACAACAGTTTAAACCTGACATTGCACTCATCACCAACATATATCCAAATCATCTGGATCGTCATATTACCATACAACATTATATACAAGCAAAACTCAATATATGCATCAACCAAACTGAACAGCAAGTTACTATTTTGCCATCAGTATTAAAATCGACAATTAAACAATACGGTACACAATCAAAAAAAATATGGATTTCAGATAAAACAGATAATAAAATAGATACAATCAAACTCCCCACCTGCACCTTTGCTCAAAACTGGTTTTTTATTATTGAAGTTTTAAAGCAGTTAAATCTACCTATATCATTAATTGATAATTATAAAATACAAATTGAGCATCGATTAGAATATATTAACACATGGAATGAAATTTCATTTTATAATGATTCAAAATCAACAACACCCGCATCAACTTTAGCAGCATTGCAACAGTTTGATCCTACAAAAACAATTCTTTTTTTAGGCGGCTTGAGCAAAGGAATAGACAGATCATTTTTTATTAAACAATTACCGCGTAAGTTATGTTATGTCATCTGCTTTGGACAAGAATCCGAACATTTAAAACAGTTGTGTAATTTAAACAACATTCCTTCAACAGCTTATGATAATTTAAATTTCGCATTCAAACATAGTATATCAATTGCAAAACCGGGAAACATCATATTGTTTTCTCCGGCAGGTTCAAGTTTTGATCTCTATGAAAATTACCAAAAAAGAGGTAACCACTTTAAACAGTTAGTTACTTATCCATATGAATAATCAACTTAAAAAAATCTATTGACTCAATCAATATAGGTTTCCTACCATTAAAGCAAAAAATATAATTATGTATATTCACAAAAAAACACCTGTTTTCACTTGCATTTCACTGTATATTGCCATTATATTTCTGCTCATTGTTGTTGGCACTATTTTCATTTATTCAGCAAGTTCAGTATATGCATTAGAAAAGTTGGGCTCGGGACATTATTTTGTAAAAAAACATATGTTTGGCATTATGCTTGGCATTGCAAGTTTACTTATAACCATACATATACCACTAAAATTCATAAGAAAAATAATCCCCACTATTTTCATTACAACCTTATGCATGACAGCAATGACACTCATACCGCTTTTCTCTCGCACTATACATGGCTCAAGCCGCTGGCTCAATCTTGGTATCGTTGTTTTTCAACCAAGCGAACTGCTCAAATATGCATTTATTGTATACCTTGCACATTTTTTTGCTAAAAAAAATAAACGTACCACAGAACTTTCAGTCTATATGCCATTTTTATCTATTTTAGCTATCACCGGCTTTATTCTTTTATTACAACCTGACTTTGGCATGACAGTTACGTTATGCTTAACCGGTATTATGCTTGCGTTTATTGCCGGAGTACAAACAAAACATTTAATCAGAACATTACTCGCATTGATGCCGATTGCATTATTATTAGTTTACCTTAAACCATACCGCATCAAACGTGTATTAACTTTCTTAAACCCATGGGCCGATCCACAAGGGTCCGGATTTCAGATCATTCAATCATTCATTGCAATCGGATCGGGTAATATTTGCGGTGTTGGTATCGGACAATCAAAACAGAAATTTTTTTATCTACCCATGCAACATACCGATTTTATTTTTTCTATCATTGCAGAAGAGACCGGATTTATTGGAGCAACAATAGTAATTTTACTATTCACTTTTTTTCTTTACACCGGTTTGCGTCTTGCATTTTTACAAGATGATCTTTTCGGACGCTATGTTATATGCGGATTTGTTATATTGCTTTCATTACAAGCGCTCATTAATATCGCAGTTGCCACAGGATTAGTGCCAACAAAGGGTATTGGATTACCCTTTATTAGTTACGGCAACAGTTCACTCGTTACCACATTGGCAATGATCGGTCTTATTATAAATATAACAAAAAAACAAAACTAAATTTGATCATCTACGCGAGCTCCTTTAAACTAAGCTTTAATACAACATCTTTAAAAGTAAGGAACTTATCTATGCTACAACAGCAAAAAAATGCAAAACATATTCCTATGGATCAACAAGAAAAAAATACAATAGATCCACTTGGTGATGGCATCAGTAGTGTTACTTTAATTCGCGCATCAGGATCTGATATTGATGTAGCAAATGCTGCACGTGTCTCCTATGGAAAAGTTACTCATGAAATAACTGATCGTGATATAAAATTGATTACATTTTTAATGAATCACAATCACACAAGCCCCTTTGAACACAATCAACTTTCATTCCGTATCAAATGCCCATTGTATATTGCACGTCAATGGATGCGCCATCGTATGAACTCGTATAATGAAATAAGTTATCGCTATGTAAAAGCAAAAGATGAATTTTATATGCCACCAAAATGGCGTGCACCGGATGAAGTTAACAAACAAGGTTCAGTGGGTGGATTTAAAGATGAACAACTTGAACAAAAATATAAAGATGCAATTGAACAATCAATGAAAACATATGAAGCTTTGCTAGAAGCCGGTGTTTGTCGTGAACAAGCGCGTGGTTTATTGCCATTATGCACTTACACTGAATTTATTTTCACGTGTAACTTACATTCATTGTGCCACTTTTTGAAATTACGTCTTGGCCAAGGAGCACAACATGAAATTCAAAGCTATGCTCAAGCATTACTGAAATTAGCATTACCATCTTTTCCTGTTTCACTTGGTGCATGGAAAAATAAATATATGCCTGAATTAGATTTAAAACTTGAAAACCTTGAAACTGTACTCGGTGATGATGCACAATAATAAATAAAAGGTATTGGGTCATGATAAAAATCTATATCTGTCTTCTTATGCAGTTATTATGTATTTCACCTGCATATTCTATGAGCATAAACACCTTATACAAAATAACAGCGTCTTGCCGACAAAATAGTTTTCGTGCGCAACGAGCATTTGCCACGACGACAAAAAAAGAAAAAACATTCACTTCATCATCGCCAGAACGGCTATCAATTCAGTCAATTGCGCAGAAAATATTTTATTGTGACCAAACTAATAAACATTGGTGGCGCATCGCAAGTAACATATCAATACAAAATGCTTTTGATGCTGAAATGAAAAAGCAATCGATACGTAAAGGTCTTTCTGAAGAAAGCACTCTTTATATAAAGACTCAGCGAGTAAATGCCGACCTAAGAGAAACTAAACTTCATATAAAAGAGATAGAACATTATCTTAAAATCAAACGTTTAATAAAAAAGTATGAAGAACATAATATGAACCCACTTAACTCCAAATACAATAAATTTTAGACAAAGTCTTATGTAGTAGAAAGGGGAGCTTAAAAATTCCCCTTTCTACTGTTTTTTACCAATTACGAGCTAAATCAATCAATAGTCTTACTGCCGATCCGGTTGCCCCGGTTCTATAATAAGGAATATCAGGCACATCAAATGCAGTACCAGCAATATCCAAATGAACCCATGGTGTTTTTTCTACAAAATGTCTCAAGAAAAATGCTGCCATAACCGCGCCGGCTTTATATTTTGGATTACCAATATTACAAATATCAGCAACTTTAGATTCCACAGCTTTTGCATAATCATCATCAAAAGGAAGCGGCCATACACGATCACCGGTTCTATCAGCAGCTTTTTGTACTTTTTTGGTCAAATCCGCATCTTGAGATAACAAGCCGGTAAAAAATGGTCCCAAAGCATAAGCACATGAACCGGTCAATGTTGCAACATCAACAAGAGCATCTAAATCATAATGTTTTTCTGCATACGCCAATGCATCACCAAGAATTAAACGGCCTTCAGCATCAGTATTGAGAACCTCTGCAGTTTTTCCATTATAAAACTTTAGTACATCACCGGGCTTTGTTGCTTTACCACTTGGAAGATTTTCAGACAATGGCAATACTGCAACAATATTTACCGAAGGGTTTAGTTGCGCTAAAGCATCCATTGCCGCAAGAACCGCAGCTGCACCTGACATATCCTCTTTCATTGTTTCCATATATTGTGGTGGTTTCAGACTCAGACCGCCGGAATCAAAAGTAATCCCTTTACCCACAAACCCTAATGTCGGCGCATTTTTTTTCTTAGCTTTATATTCCAAAATAACTAAATGCGCATCACGATCTGATCCTTGACCAACACCGGCCAAACCGCCCATACCTTTTTTGATGATATCTTTTTCTGTAAATTCAGTGAATTTCAAACCATGTTTTTTTGCAATTTTTTTTGCTTCGCCCGCAAGTTCAATCGGTGTTAAACGTTCAGGCGGCAGATCAATCCAGCGACGCGCTTCATTAACCGAATGTGCAATAATAGATCCTGCGTCCACTCCTTTTTTAAATACAGCCTTATTTTTTTGATCTACAACTAAAACAACATCAAAATTTTTTTGTTTTTTTTCAGTAAAAAATTCATCAAAATAATAGGCTGCCATAGGTATAATTAATGCTGTCTCTTGACCTAACTCTTCTGACGAAACCCCAAATGATGATGCTGATGGTACATGCATTGCAATAGTCTTGATTTCATGTTGTTCTGCCAAACGAACCATTACGCCTAATGCACGTCGATAATGCTCAACCCTTTTATCCTCCTTTTTGCCCACACCTAATAAAATTAAATTACATGGTTCATTATCTTTGCATATTTCTACAAGCAGACTGCTTTGAGCTTTACCGGTAAATTTTCTTCTTTTAATTAACGCTTCCAAACTTGGAAAGTAATCTTGTGCAATAGATTGTAACTCTTTAGAAAAAGAAAATCCCTCATGGCAAAACAGTACATATGCATCTGCCTTTTGATCCATAAGGAGTTTAGTTGAAATTGTATAATTAATCATTGTTTTTCTCGTAAATACATGTGAATAATATGTTGATTTTTAACGTATCATATAAGCAAAAAAACACAATCTTTAATCATTTTCACCTTAATAAATTGCTTTTTATTGTTAACTTAATTTAATGTAAGAAAAATTAATATAACCTATAACGGAGAAAGTGATTATGAGACAACCATATATTATACCTATCTTACTTTTGATAGGAATAACACCTTTTATTGCAAAAGCAGAATCGACTGCAGCATACAACAATGCATGTTGCGATCAATCTCTCTATTCTTATTGCCCACAATTTGAATTTCAGTTTAGAACTTTAATTTTTCAACCAACTGCAAGTAACCTACATTATGCCGCACAAGCCATACCAGTTCCTCTTCCTTCACCAAACTGGTCAATCTATGATATCAACCCTGACTATCATTTTGGTTTTGATTTGCAAGCAAGTACTTTTATTCAAAAGAAAAATACACGGTTAAGAGTAAACTGGTTACGTTTTAATCATTCAGATTCTGCATGCCACAATGTACCTTCTGATCAAGATATGGTCGGGCCATTTTTTGAAATCGGACCGGATGCTGCTCTTTATAAAAATGCAAAAGGATCGGTTAATTTCCATTTTAATAATGTGAATGTCAATTACGGTCAATTCATACATATTTGCGATAATCTCTATGCAAATTTGTTTGCCGGTGTAAGCTTTGTCCGCCTTCAACAAGCATTATTTTCTGAGTTTGCAAATAATGAAAGCACTGTCGTGCGCACTATATGTGTACCAACCCAATTCACCGGTGCCGGACCTCAACTTGGTATCGATCTTTATTACAACATTTGTAATAATCTTTATTTCACGAGTAAAACAGCAGCATCTTTGTTAACCGGAAAATTAAAAAATCATACCATATATCAAGCACTTTCGCCGGCTCTTGAAGGGTTAGATATTACACCACCAAATACACAATCAACCTGCACAGAAAATAAAACTCAACTTGTACCCGGATTTGACTTGCAACTTGGGTTATCCTACTTTTTGACAATATGCGAAGCATATACGCTTCAATTTGAAGCCGGCTATCAAGCGCTCCTTTATATAAATCCAATTCAATCAATAGATATGGGCAGTGAAGTTGTTACACCACCGGTTATACCCGATACAGTTGGTGTTTTTGCGCGCACATTTAGAGGTACATTAAGCAATTTTGGCCTAGCCGGCCCTTATGTATCAATAGGTCTTGCATTTTAAAATCTAAAACAAAACACAATAAGGGATGACTCTTCATGAAAAGAATCATCCCTTATTTGTATGTATCTCGTTAAATCTCAACTAATAACTCACCTTACGCAATAAATACAATACATTAAACATCTTATATTTACTTAAAACCTATATGGTGCATTTTACTATGAATTGAATATTCTCTTTGTCGTCCTGCCCGACATAGCTTTAGCGACGTCTGGGAGGACGACAAAGAGAATACGCAACTATTGCAAAGATACTTTTTTGAAATCACACAATCTTTTTATGAAAAAAGTAAAAAATAATTTTGCGTAAGGTGAACTAATAATTTGCACCAAAAAAGCTTAATCCACCACCATTAGAAACAACTCCGGCATTGCCACCATAATGACCTTGAGACATACCATAATATGGCCAACCCCAATAACCATTCCATGGATTAGCAACTTTTGAAAAATAAGGTGAATAATACACATGTGCACGATCACGAATAATATCTTGATATTGTTTAAAGTTACGCTCTTCTTGCACATATTTTGCAATATCAACATTCAAATAAGCATCTATCGTCTTTTTAAGTTGGTTGCGATCGGTGTTACCCGATACAGTAATTAATCCATGTTGATCTTCCAATGGTATCCCATCACTAAAAAGCACAATTGAAGGGAATGTATCAATAGTAATATTATTATCTTTAACAAACAGTTTTCCTATTGGGGTTTGAGTATTTATATGCATAAATGCAACCGCTTTGCGTGGATAATATCCCGATTTAGATAAACGATTAAATGCCAATTGTAAGCTACTCTCTTTTTTTCTCACTCCTCGACGACCATGACAGACCGTTTGATTATCAAGTAAAATAACTGCAGCTTTGTGGCGCCGAATGCCATCATATAACTTTCGCTCTGCCAATGAACTTCTATAATTAACCGATTTACCTATAACCGGTGTTCGCATCACATAACAGACTAAAATCAATAAACCGATACCTATAGATTTTTTCATACGATTTGCCCTCCACAATCAAGATCAACCACATCCTCAATTACTTTACGTTGCTTCTTACTGCGTAAAGTATTTTGTAATACGGCATGCATAAATGTATTAAGTCGTTTGCTATAGCATTCAGGATTGTAAAAAAATGAATCACAATGATTGCGCCCATTAGTTAACCATAGCTTTTTATATCCTTGTGCTCCATTGAAAACCGCTTTTATTGCAGGAATACTTACTTTTTCATCTTTTTTACAACAAATAATAAAACAAGGAATGGTAATTTTTTTTATCGATTCTTGTGGCTTAACTTGACAGATCTGCGTATCAATCTGTTTTGGATCCATATTTGCAGCAGCTTTCAACATAGGTTTTAAAATTGCTTGAACATAAGGATGAAATGCATATTTATGTAGCAATCTTCTTCCGGGCACATAGAATTGATAGCCACACACTGAAAAAGTAAGCGTATTTATGCTTCGCTTAAGTACATTTTCAATTGAATCAAAAGGACAATCTAATATCATCCCCTTAAACAGATATGGATGTTTTGATTGCGCTTCTATTGCCGATGCAGCTCCCATAGAAAAACCGTAAACAAATAACGGTAAATGACCAACTTCCGGATGATGCTTCATAAATTGTGCACTCGCCAACACATCTAATGACTCATCTCGCCCAAAAGTACACACCTGTCCTTCAGTTTGCTCACCATGCGCACGAAAATCAAATGCCAAAAAATTATATTCCGGACCGAATAATGATCGCAAAAAGCCAACATCGAACTTATTACACATAAATCCATGACAAATCAAAATATTAGCTTTCGCTTTTTTACGACGAATCAATATACCTTTTCTTTTTATTGTATCAACTGAACCATGTTTTTTTTGTGCATGAATAGTAACTTTTTCAAGAATGGCATCATCAATCATTTGCTCAATGGTTTGATCTATAGTGCCATAACTATCAACTGATGTCGGCATTACCGAGAATTCTTGAGCTGATACATATGGTATCAACATCAAAAATAGTACATATGTAATGATGCATCTCATGAGACAACCCCTATAAACTTTTAATATCACTTACATCTTCATAATACAAGTTCAATAATTCAAATAGCAATGTTTTTTATGGAGTGCATAAAATATCACCTAAACAAAAAGCTTATTAAAAACAAAAATAGACCTACTTATACACGAGAATTCAAAATTTTAAGTATTATTGCAAATTGAATTATAAGCATGTCATAATAAAAATAAAAGGAGGAAAAAATGAAAATATCAATATTAGTATGTTTTCTTATCAGCATTCCGTTACACGCTCAGATAGAAATTGATAATCGTTCACCAAATCCCGTATTTATCGACAAAATAACTCTGTTAAATTTCAATGGCATCAAGCAAGTCGCTCAAATTAAAGAGATTAATAAACCTTTAGGTGCAGGACAAAAAATGACCGAAAAACAAATTATAGGCTCTATTCAAGCACCAATTGTACAAATTGTGATTGTATACAATAATATTACTTATTTGTTTCAAATACCGGCAACTACACAAACGGGTCGTATAGTTATTACACAAGATAATCGCGTTGAGTCAGAAGGTGCAATCACACTTAACGAAAAACGTGGCTCAAGTCCACTAAAAGAACACATGAACTGGGGTGTTCGGCGTTTGTAATGCACAGATCTTATTTTTTATCGATATTGCATGCTAAGATAAAATAAAAAAGGTTATATCTATGCATAAAATATGGTATTTAATTGGATGTTTTACATTACAACTACATGGCACACAAGTATTTATAAAAAATTGGGGAACTTCTCCAGTCATTATTACTCAAGTGAGTAAAGTCCCAGTTAATAAACCCAATGAAAAAAAAGTTGTTAATACACAGATTTCTATTCAACCGGGACAAAGCCTACAACTTAAACATGAAGTTAACAATGAAATATATACAAATTTTGATAAAATTAACATTTCATTTATCGTAAATGATTATAAAAATACAGAAACTGTTTTTTTTCCCGATGAAGCAAATAAAAAAGCCACGTTATCTTTTACCGATTCCGGTTACAAAAGGTTTCCGTATAATGCGATTAATAAAAAGTAACTTTTATTAATCGCATTTTTAAATTCAAATTTAGTGATTTGTTTCATGATCGTTAGTTTTTTTTTACAATCTTCATACTGCCATGTGCGACGAAGCTTTAGCCAAGAGGTAAGCCTGTCGAATTTCATACTGAGCCTGTCGAAGTATCGCGATCATTACTTTCTTTTTTTCTTATATTTCTTTTGGCTTGCCAGCCGGGCTAAGATATTTTGCTTGTCCAAAATATCTTAACTAAAAGACCCCAACATGCTGTTGGATCGCTTTTTCCGTTTGAACTTCTGGCCATTATGCCTTCGGGCTTTCGCCCTTACGGCAAATGCCGAAGGCAAACTACAGGAATTCAATTTTAATATTTAATAGACCTCTTTGTAGCAACTATAAATTGCATTTTCAGCATTAAAAAAAACTCATTAGTTTCTACAAGGGGTCTAATGTATATCCTTTAGCGGATAAGAAAGCCTAAGATTGAGCTTTTGCGAAAGCGTGGGCTGACAGTTCGAATGAATAAAATGAATGAGAACGTTTTTATCTGCGACAAAGGTTTCGAAAGGCAAAGCCTTCGGGCCCGGATTCTTAAGGGGTTGGCAAAAACCCCTTAAGGACAAAAGTTGTTTTCAAAAATAGAAAACTAAATGGATACGTTAAAAGCTAGAAAGTAAAAGAGGATCCAAAAGGAGTTTACTCCTTTTGTGTCCAAGCGTGTGACAAGACACGCACCATCCCTTTATAAGTGATTTTGCAAAAATCCTATACAAGTAGGCTTTTTGCAAAATCATACAGTTCTTTTTTTGTCATAGTTTTCGCATAACGTGCAATATTTTGCCCATCTTTAAATGCAAGTAATGTCGGTACTTTTTCAACATGATACAACTTCATGATCTCTTCTGCTTGATCTGCATCAACTTTGATAAATGCAACGTCATCCTGCATATCCTCAGCAACTGCAGCAAAGGCCGGCAACATTTGCATACATGTCGGACACCATTCAGCATAAAAATCAACAATTACCGGTTTTTCACCCTCAATAATGGCATCAAACTCATCAATATTATTTAATTCTAAAACTTCATATCCAGTTTCAGCTATCGGCTTGTATAATTTTTTTTCTTGTTTAAGTTTTTTTTGCACTATATCATTGAAACCGATTTGTCCCAAAAAGAAGGTTGCGTCCAAACCTGCTGAAATGCCATGTCCGGCAGAAACACCTGCTTGGCGATAACGATCATCCGCAACATCACCTGCAGCAAAAACACCTTTTACTGAAGTTTCTTGTGTCCGATCAGCTAAATGAATATGGCCATGATCAGTTAATGTAATAGCATCTTTCAGGAATGTTGTATTTGGAATATGTCCAATGGCCAAAAATACACCATTAATTGGTAAATGCTCAGTTGTATCCTCTTTATTATTAAATAAAGTAACTCCGGTAACTTGAACATCATCACCTAAAATCTCTTTTACTTGTACATTATAGCGTATTGAGATCTGTGGATATTCTTTAAGACGATTTTGCATTGCCGCTGAAGCTCGCATGTGATCTTTTCTAACCAAAATGGTAATATTTTTTGCATATGGAGCTAATTGCATCGCCTCTTCAGCAGCAGAATCACCCCCTCCAATGACAATAACGTCTTCATCTTTATAAAATGGTGCATCACATACAGCACAAGTGGTCACACCCCTGCCCCAAAACTCCTGTTCTCCCGGCACATCCAGGTAACGAGGTGTCGCACCGGTAGCTAAAACAACAGACAATGCATTTATTTCATGTCCATCAGCAGTAAAAAGTTTAAATGGCCATTGAGTAAAATCAACTTTTTCAACAGTATCTAATGCAAACTGCGCACCCCATTTTGCCGATTGCTCTTTGAGGTCTTGTATAACTTTTGGCCCTTGAATCTCGACACTTCCCGGCCAATTTTCAACCAAAGTTGTTTGTGTTAACAAACCACCGGGCGTCGTTCCTTCCAAAATAACTGTGTCAAACCCTGCTCGACCACCATAAAGTGCAGCACACAATCCTGCAGGGCCCGAACCTAAAACGACGATCGGCGCTACATTTTCAAGATTATCTAACTTCTTAATATCAAAAAACTTCAAATCTAATTTCGTATCTGTATTACTATTCATACAAGATGAAAGCAGCATCAACAAAGCGCCGGCAAAACTAAATCCTATCACATTTTTTTTCATATCATTCCTATCATTATAAAGCTATACACCATTAGACAAACCAATCACAATCATTTATCATATAACATATTACTGGTTAAATTTTTTTCATAATTTAAAAACACATTTAAACGAGGCTAAAATCGTATGAAATTCTCTCATAGAATAACGGTATGTTTATTTTCATTCATGCTCCTATGTTCATCCTCAACAATGCGCACCTTTGATGAAGAATCATTATCGCAAATGCTGCAAGAACTGCAAGCAAATACCCCTGAAAAATTATCTGATGAACTTCAAAAAAAAGTATATGACTTCATCAATAGAATCATCTGCGCACATACCGATTTAGCTAGTCTTGTTCAAGAAGATGCCATCAAAACACAAGATAAAGATACCAAAACGGCATTATTGCAAGAAATCATCGAAACTCAAAAAGTCATTTCACAACTTTCAAAAGATTTCATCAATAGCCCTACAAAACCTCAATTGCATAAGCTATTACCTATTTTAGAGACCATCATCCAACATTTGAACAATGCGTTAAAAACTGACATTACTAAGTTCAAAGCTATAAAACTTGAAGAAGAACTCAAACATTTTAGAGTTGATCCGGAACTCATCAAACGCTCAAAGCCGGTAGTAAAAGATGAAATACAGGAAGAAATCAATGAACAAGACTTAATTGACCGATTCCAAGAACTTGAAACAACATTCAAAGATATTCAAAAAAAATCAGAAAATGCCGGACTTTATTGGTATAACCACTTGTATCGTAACACTTTCGATCGCTTTGTTGTCGCTCCATGTGATAAGTATAATCTCCATTGGAAAGCGTTATATACTTCTGCAGCTTTAGCCGGTGGGTCATATCTGTGGTACAAACTAAACACAAGCACAAATGGATTACCTGGAAAATTAAAAGGTAACGATGAAGATCCTGTGTATAGTTACACACCAGACAGCTATGCATTAAAAGATATAGCCGGACGCATACACGATACCATTAACTATCATGTTCGAAATGTCTTAGGCTGGAAGCCGTTACCTGAATACGTCTCTCGTGAGATACAACAAAAAATTGGTAATGAAAAAGGAATCGAACATTTTCAAGATGCATTCGCTATCAGTACTCAAGAACAGGTTCAAGAAGCAATAGCAAAAGGAATCCAAAAAATAAACAGCGTTCCAAAGCAAAGACCTGTAAACTTTTTTGGAACATTAGAAAATGAAACTTATAGTGCAATTAGTGGACATTGGTATCTTGGAGCAACTCTTTTATGGCAACCATTCAGAGATGCACTTATTGAAAAAGTTACGAATCTAAAAGATTCTGCCAACAATAAATTGCTCAAATTTCACAACTGGTTGAAAGGTGGCGCATATTACCAACGCTATAAATATAAGAAAAATTCTTTCCGCATTGAACCACGATTTACTTTTGATGATCTTATTGGCCTCGATCACGCAAAACAGGTTCTTGGTGATATTGTCAAATATATTCATGATCCTGAAAGTTATGATCGTGCCGGATTGACTCCTGCTATGGGATACCTCATGTTTGGACCAACACGAACCGGTAAATCCATGATTGCTGAAGCTTTAGCCGGTGAAATACAGAAAATTAAAGGCACATCAGATGATTTCCCATTCTTTGTAATCGAAGCTCGTTACATTGCAGCGGAAGGAAACTTCCAAATGATTATGAACATCATCAAAAATTATTCTCCATGTATTATCTTTATTGATGAGATCGATATGCTTCCTTTGCATAGGGATAAAAACAATGGAAAAAATACTGTATTGCAAGAGTTCTTATCAACTATTAGCGGTTGCATGAATGGCAATAATCCTGACAAACAGGTTATTATTATTGCTGCAACAAACAGACCCGATAAACTTGATCCATCGCTACGTTCACGTTTGTCAGTACATATTCCGTTTGAATATCCTTCATTTATTCATCGCGCAGAACATTTGATTCGTGAAATCGAAGGTAAAGGTCTACCCGTTGAGCAGTTTGATATTCGTGCATTAGCAGAACAAACTGAAGGATGCTCATTCCAACAGTTACATCAAGTTATAAACAACGCACAGTTTATTACTCGTGAGCAAGGGCGTCCGATTACACAAGCTGATATCGAAAAAAGCTTGAATACTGAAGCTCGCAACATTATTTATCATGATTATGTTGATCTATCAGATGAAGACCAAAATACTTTAGCCATACACATGGCTGGTCACGCACTTGCCTATACGTTGATTGAAAGTAAAGCGGCACAATTGTCTCAAGTCACCATTCGTCCGGTTAAAACAAAAATTGAAGATGATTCAATCTGGGCAGAATGCTTTAAAGATAAAGAGATGCCGAATATTCAATATGGACAAATCTTCACTCATTACTCCGGCGACTCATTGAAATTCACCAGCAAAAATGAATTGAAACGCTTATGTATGATTGAACTTGCAGGACGTGTTGCAGAAGATATAGTTCTTGGCACCAGCCAAACTACAAAAGATACTTGTAGTTGTCATGATGCAACAAAAGCATTCTATTGGGCACGCAAATACCATTTGAATGGTCTTGATGAAAAGCTACTAGAGCATTCAAAATCAATGCAAGATAAATTGATTGATCAAGCATATGCATTCATGCAAGAATGTGAAGATGAAATGCGTATATTACTGGAAGAACGCAAAGATCTTATTCAATTGGTTGCAGACAGCTTAAAAGGTTTGCAAGTGTTGTCGGCTGAAAACATGCAAGAACTTGTTCAATTGCATAAAATGATGGACGGTAAACCGATTGATGAATTCTTCAAAGAATTATTAGAGCAACAATCAAAAGAATCTGAAGATGTCGATAAAAAAGATATCTCTGAGGATGAAAATAGCTCAGCTGCTGATCAATAAGAGATAGTTTAAAAGTATAATAAAAAAACACCGGCATAAAAACCGGTGTTTTTTTATTATACAAAATTAATTACACTGCGCTTACCTAATGTCATTCATCTATCATTTTCAATCGCATTTCATATTGCCCTCCAAAAAATGATGCCTGCAACCATGCATTAACAATCGGAATCACCTCATCGTTTGCAATAAAATCGGATGGCAATACCAGCACATTAACATTGTCATGCTCCCGTGCCAAACGAGCAATAGTGCGATTCCATACTACACCTGCAAATATAGATGGATATCTATTGGCAGCAATTGCCATTCCGATACCACTCCCACATAATAAAATACCGGCCTGAACTTCACCTTTTTGCATAAGATGAACCACTTTCTGTGCAAATGGAGGATAATCGGTACGTTCATCAGATTCAGTGCCTACATCTATTAACTGATGATCTGCACTTTCAGCAAAATATGCCAAAATAATATTTTTTTGTTCAAACCCTCTATGATCTGAACCGATAGCAATTTTCATACCTATCCTTTTTTTGGCATCTTGACCAATCGTTTCTCAATTTGATTAAATAACAATATACTTATTAATATAACTATATTCATAAACTAATTTAACTGTTTTTATCGGTATTATAAAAAAATGAACATTTTTGCTCTAAAACTGGCTCTAAAATATTTACGCGGAACTCAAAATAAAAAAAGCATATCCACTATGGTTGGCATATCTTTTATTGGCATTTTAATCGGTTCTTTTTCACTTATGCTTACTTTAGCAATCATGAACGGTTTTGAAGTCGCAACCTACGAACGGTTACAAAGTATACATGCTCAATTAATTGTACGTGCATTTGGTAATCGCATAAATATGGAATCACTTGAAACGGTACTTAAAAGTGAATTTCCAGAAATACAAGCATTTTCACCAAATGTCACTCAACAAGTTATTATACAAAATCCTGATACTGACGATCCAAGCACCGTAGTTGCACTCAAAGGTTTCGACCCTTATAAACAACGATTAGTAAACAACTTAGAACAAAAAATCTCTCCTATACATGAAGAACCAACAACACTACCGGACATAATGCACGGAAACCATTTACTTATTGGTGAAAAATTAGCAACATCACTTGGTATTGATGTTGGCGATACTATCACGCTTCTTTTTGCACCGGATGAACCAAAAAGAAAAAAAATTCAGCTCTCACAACAAAAAGCTATTGTCGGAGGTTTTTTTAAAACCGGCATTGAAGAATTTGATGCCCACCTCATGTTTGGCACACTCGATTTTGTCCATGAACTTTTTCCTGATGCCGGCGTTACACATGTTCAACTCAAACTGCAACCACACGTGAATGAAGAACAATTAACACACAAACTGCGCAAACGATTACAAATTGAACTGTACTCATGGAAAGATATGTATCCGGCATTAGTTTCGGCATTAAAACTAGAGAAGTATGTAATGTTTATTATTTTGGCACTTATTACACTCATTGCAAGCATGAATATCATTTCTTTAATATTTATGCAAATCAATCAAAAGCGAGCTGACATTGCAATTTTAACGGCAATGGGTATGCCCGCATCACAAATTCGATCTATATTTATTTTTATGGGATGCTTTATAGCCGGATCTGCTTCTATAATTGGCATATTTTTTTCATTACTTGTTTGTTGGTTTTTGCAAACCTATCCCCTCATTACTCTGCCTGATGCATACTTTGTAACACATGTCCCTGCTATTTGGCATTGGTATATGCCTTTCATGATTTTTGCATTGGTTATGTTTTTAAGCTTACTTGCCATCTGGATTCCTTTGCGTAGAACTGAACATATCTCAATTACCAATATCTTACGATATGATGCTTAAAAAATAGTATTGCTTTACAAGCTTCAATTCAGGTAAAATAATATCTAATAACGCCAGTCAAATAGAGTTCGTACATACTTTCAAACATATGCAATCTTTAAGTAAAAATGGAGTAACAATGAAAAGCAAACTTGCAGATTTTGATATACAAGGCAAAACCGTACTGTTACGTATTGATGCAAATGTACCAATTGACCATGGCATCATTTTAAACGATCAACGCCTAGTGGCAAGTCTGCCCACTATACATCAACTTCTGGATAAAGGCGCACACATAATTCTAATGACCCATATGGGTCGCCCACAAAATGAAGATCCTAACTTTTCCACGCAACAATTAATTTCATGGTTTCAAGATAACGGTCTGGATATTGCTTTTGCAAAAAATATTGATGACGCACAAAATAAAAAAGAAAACCACCGATTAATATTACTTGAAAACTTACGTTTTTTCCCCGGTGAAAAAGGAAGAGACCCTCAATTTGCGCAACAATTGGCACAACTTGGTGAATTTTACATTAATGATGCGTTCGGTACTTTTGCACGCAAAGACACATCAGTAACACTTCTACCGGATCAATTTGAAGAACATCATAAAACTATCGGTTTATTAGTAGAGCATGAACTTGCTATGCTTGATCAGATTATAAAAAAAAATAAAAAACCGTTTTATCTCATTATCGGTGGTGGAAAAGTTGCAGATAAAATTCCTCTTATTGCAAAATTGTTACCCCACATATCTTCACTCTTTTTAGGGCCTGCAATCGTATTTACTTTTCTGAAAGCAATGGGTAAAAAAGTTGGTAATTCATTGGTCGACAGTAACGCTATTAATCTATGCAAAGACATTATCATGCAAGCAGAACAACTAGGTGTAACTATTGAATATCCTCTTGACTACATTATTGCTGAAGGATCGTTTGATGGACCATTTGAAATCACTGAAAACAATGTAATTCCTGATGGTGATGTTGGTGTCAGCATTGGACCAAAAACCGCGAAGCAATGGTCAAATCAACTAATGAAAGCAGAAACTATTGTGCTGAACGGACTTATGGGTACGGTAAAACGAATTGAAAGTTTGGCATACACTAAAGATATCTTTCATGCAATGACACAATCGCATGCAACAACGCTGATTGCCGGTGGTGATTCGGTGGCAGCTCTATATTATTTTAATCTTGCAAAAAACATTGATTATCTCTCCACCGGCGGAAGTGCTACATTACAGTATTTAAGTGGTCAAAATTTACCTGCACTTGATGCATTAAAAAATCGGACAAAAACTGAGTAAACTTAAACCACTTATCAAATCATCAAGATCCGGTTCTTGATCACAAGTTTGATAGATGAAATATCCATGATTATCATGCTTCATATCCCATGTACAATACTTGAATGAATCCATTTCTAATTCTTTTGCTATTCCTTGCATGATTAATTCATCAGGATTTTCACAATTTTTACAACTATATTGTACACATTCACGCACTTTTTTATTAAATGGTGCTGATTGCATGTGAGCACTAAATTGTGAAGGTTCATCCCAAATTGGTATCTGCAGTTGACATGCTTCTTCTTGCTTGAATCCGGCTACACCTTTTAAACAGTTAAATGCCGGATTATCTACAAAATATGCAGCTTTTGATAAGTTAAAACAGTCTTTACAACATAATTCGTGCAAAACGAACTCTGAAATATTTTCATCACCATACATTTTCATCATATTGCGTGGTAAACGACTCAAGATACGCAACACATGTGCGTTTTGTGAATGCTCCATCGGTTCTTCCTTTTTTAAAAATTCACTCACCTTTAACTTACTCTCTTTTTTTGCTTCTTTATTTAAACATATCGAACTTCTAACTGAACTGCAACACCCCTAAAATAACGCCCCTAGTCATTCATTTTTCCAACAGAAAGATCTACTCGCCACTGATTATTATCTTTAAACTAAAGGATGTTATTGACTCAAAATAGCTATTATTATACATTTTATAGTAACGTAAGGTTCCCAAGTCGACATTAAACCATGAGATATTGTGAGATTATATAATTTACTCATATGCATTGCTTACATTTTTTGTTGTAGCAAGCAGCTCCATTCTCGTAGCGTATTGCGCCCTACAAACCCAAATATGCCTCAGCTCATTGCTAAATGGGCAGATGCTGATTATCCAATCTATTCCATTACCGATTCACATGTAGAAGAACATCCGTTGTTCACAACATTCAATGAAGCACATTTCAATCGCAACCGTTTACCTCGTGCTAATATTCCTTATCGCTACAATTCAAAAAAATCTGTTAGCGGCACGCGCATTGGTAAACTCATTGAACATTTAATTATCGAAATTAAAAATGGCAAAAAAAAATATACCGATTTTGTTTTAATACAAGATAAAGATTTTAATCTCAAAAAAGCTGCCGGATTGGCTGTATTTAAATTTAAAAACTATCCATTTATATTAAAGCTGTTTATTGAAACTCCTGAAAGTTTTGTTAATCCTTGGATGAAAGGAACCGAACCTATTTGGTTTTTCTATATGGGTGGCGGCGTTAACCGACACATCACCGGACTAACTCGTATAAGAAACAGAGATATCATTATTGATCGCTTACATCAAATACCCAAGTGGCGCGACTTTGTAGATACACCACGCAAATGGTTCTGGACACCAAAAAATCTAAAGTGGGTTGAGCTCATTGGTAAAAACATAGGCGAAAAAAAATCTGTAACCACAAAAATCCCAAGCACTTATGCAATTATAGCCGATTGCATTGAAGCAACTGAAGAGATAACTATTTTTGATCGTCACAAAAGAAAAATAGCGTTGGAAATTTGCAACACACTTGATCTATACATTGATCCACATATTGATAATTATATGGTCGAAAAAGGCACAAACAAGCTAGTCATTATCGACACTGAACATTTCCCTACACTTGTAGGATTTAAAGAAAAAAGAAGTTTTAAAACGTATGTTCGTTGGTATTTAGGACTTGCAGGAAAAGCTACACATGCTATATATTTTCGTAACAAAAAAGAACGTCTGCTTGCACAGACTACCCCATCACAATTGAGTATTTTCTAATGCACCGAAGCTTTAGCAAAGGAGTAAGTTTCAACGCAAGTGGATAAATAATCCACATAAAAAATAAAACTATTATCCTATAGTCAACAACCTCTGATAATTCCAAAAAAAACCTAATATACTTAAAATTAACAAAATTATATTTATTAATACTGTGAACAGTTTTTTAATTTTTTTTGTATAGTAATGATTATTATAGATGAAATGAATTTGTCCATTTTGTCATCCCTGAAGGGGATCCAGCGGTGACCGGCTTAATGTTAATAAAGTCTTGGTAAATGATGTACATTGTCTAAAGAATATTATAAAGTAAAATTTAAAAACATTAGAAACCAATTCAATTTTTAAATAAACAAACTTTTTGGTCAAGTATTCCTCTAGATAACACCGATTACCGCTGGATCCCCTTCAGGGATGACAAAATAGGCAAAAAAATGCTTTGTTTTTCGTCCTTGGATATTACATCCTATGTGAAAAGCAACGTTAGATATTAAAAATGTTCACAGCATTGTAAAGTAAAAATAAGTTGAATTAAAGAAGCAAGTGATAAGTTCCTATAGGGTTAGTTAAGCAAAGTTGAAAACGCAAGTTATGGCTGCGCATAGTATATCAAAATTGTATTTTTTGTGTAATATCATTTAATGAAAAATATGCCCATTTTGTCATCCCTGAAGGGGATCCAGGCCAAAATAATGTGCAAAGCAAAAGCGATATAATCAGAATAAATTTAAAATAATTTATAGTATAAATCTTGCCATGCAGGATTTGATTGTTCAATTAAATGTATTTTTGCTATTCGAGTGGAATGTTTTAGTTGTTTTTCTCTTTCTATAGCATCATATACATATTGATATTCTTCTGCATATACCAATTTATTAACATTATATTTACTTGTAAAACAAGATCCGTCACCCCTTTTATGTTCATCAATACGCCGTTTAATGTTATTGGTAACACCAATATAAAGAGTTCCATTCCGTTCGGAACATAGAATATAAACAAAATATGTATGCATCTTTTTAAATGTGGTAATAGATTTTTAAAGAAATATATGTATATAGAATAACATAATTATCTCTTTTACAGAACTATCTTATTCTGATACAGTCATTAAAAAAGTGTGAATCATTTTGGCCTGGATCCCCTTCAGGGATGACAAAATGGATGAATTGATTTATTTTTTTTACTTGGATTATTATCACATCTTATTTGAAAACTGTTTGACCAAACATTGATTTAATTACATCCTGATTATGGAAATATACATTCTTTCGGCAGCGTTAGGCATTAAAAATGTTCACAATATTGCAAAATTACATTTTATAACAAAGATAGAAAAATATAAAGAATCTCACTTATTGTACAAGTTCACGTTCAATAGTCCGTATCTGTTGCGCAAATATTTCATCTTGTTTAATTGCTTGCTCAATTTTATTAAAAGCATGCATTACCGTCGAATGATCTCTTCCACCCAAAAAAGTTCCTATATCACGTAGCGATCTATCGGTATATTTTTTCATCAAAAACATAGTGATTTGTCGTATATGTGCAATATCTTTATTTCTATTTTTAGATTGTAAATGCTGTAAATTATAAGGGAAATGCCTTTTTATGATCGTTACAATAGCATGAAAATCAATAGCTTGTTGCTGCACCGTCTGAGTACGCTGCAATACCTTTTGCGCCAATACTAAATTGATTGGCTGTTTTGTTAATGCTGAAAATGCAATCACACGAATCAACGCACCTTCCAATTCACGAATATTAGAATCAACTGTTTCGGCAATAAAATGAGCAACATCATCAGTTATCATTTCATTACTTGCATGTGCTTTACGTTTTAAAATTGCAATTTTAGTTTCAAGTTTAGGCGCATGAATATCCACCACCAAACCCCATGCCATGCGTGAGCGTAATCGTTCAGGAATTCCCTGCATACTTTGTGGAACCACATCACTGGAAAAAATAATCTGTTTATGTGATTCATATAAGGTATTGAAAATATGAAAAAAAGCCTCTTGAGTCTGATCTTTGTTGGAAATAAACTGCACATCATCAATTAACAATACGTCAATGTTTTGATATTTTGCCTTAAATCGATGAATCTTATCAAAGCGAATTGCATTAATAAATTCATTCACAAATCTATCTGCTGTTTGATAAAGCACTGCTGCCTTTGGATTTGTTTTTTTTATCCCATTTCCAATAGCATGCATCAAATGCGTTTTTCCTAATCCTGATTGACCATATATAAATAATGGGTTATATACGGAGCCCGGCTTTTCTGCCACCGCTTGTGCCGCCGCATAAGCAAGTGAATTACTTGATCCGACCACAAAATTTTCAAAAACATATTGCTTGTTCAAATAACCATTATTTCTGTTAGGTGCCAGTCCAGGCAATGTATTGCCCGTTTCCTGTTCAACACGAGTTAAAGGTCTCGTCGGAACTAATGCTACCCTTCCCTCTTTTTGCCCTGCTTCTTCTTTTGCACCACTTACTAAAATCTGCACCTTCAATTCATCAATATGCAATAAACGAGCTAAATGAGTCTGAATCAGTTTAGTATAATTGCTCGCCAGCCAATTGCGCACAAAAACATTGGGTGCTTGTAAATAAGCTGTCTTTGCTTGTGCATCCCAATTTTGGAGCTGCACCGCACGAAACCATGTTTCCACAACACGGCTGCCCGCCTCTTGCCGAACAATATCTAAAAATTCTTCCCAAACACCTGTTATCACAATAGTTTTCTCAAAATAGATTTGATGGATTGAACTGAAATTTACCAGTTTTATAATGATAACAGAAGCTTTTACTTAAGAAAAGAAGAAGAAATAATAACCGTATAAAAACAGTCTATTAAAACTATTTCTTTGTTGACCAACGTGATAAATCAGGTAGATATGCAGCCAAACCATATATACTTGAAAGATCAATTGAACTCAATGTATGCATCCAAGAAGCTGATTGCTTATTTTTTAAATATTCTTGCCAAATTTTCAAATCAACTAATAATACAACACCACTTGGTATAGATTGCAACTTGTTTCGCTGATTATTCAGTATTTGATGTTCTGCAACTTGAGGCCAGGTCATTTGTTTGTGCGGAGATATAAAATCAAAACAACGAAAACCGGCATCGATAATTTTCAGAGATTGCGATGGATCAAATGCACCAGATACTTTTGAACATTTCCATGAACGAATACTCGCATCTGTATCATATGCAAAATTATAATCTGCACGCCACACCCCTTTTTCATGCAATAACACAATTAATGCTGACAATTGTGCTTTACAATTTTTATAGGTATCCAAAACGGCATCTTCAACTTGCCTATGCAAGGTGGCTTGTACCATTTGTGCATCAACAATTTCTGCCGGCACTGCGTGCGCATAACGATTAATTTTATCATTTAAAATATTCAGATTTGTTTTTTCTTGATATCTGTTTTGTGTCGTCAAAATAGTAATGACTGTTTTAAAACGATCAGTAACTTCAGAATAAGCGTAATGCAATCCCTGATCACATCCTAAGCCGACGGTAAGCGGCAGATCTTTTTTTTCAACCGCTGCAGAATACAACATATGAGATGACACAGATAAAAAGAACAAAAAAAATGCTGACGCAAACATAATGGTGTTCCTTTGATTATAAGGACATATATTAATTTTGCATCAGCATACTAATAAAGCTTTTAGCTTGCAAACTGATTATAAATAATGAA
>JBBDMI010000016.1:24272-37478 GCA_040878395.1 Candidatus Dependentiae bacterium
TCTTGTTTTCCTTTACACATGCAATAATCCCTTTAGTTTGTACAGTAATATCATACTAATAAAGCTTTTAGCTTGCAAACTGATTATAAATAATGAATCTTGTTTTCCTTTACACATGCAATAATCCCTTTAGTTTGTACAGTAATATCATAATTATCTGCATCTTCAGGAGATATCCATGCATAATCGGCATGTTCTGATAACGTAATTAAAAAAGGAGTTTTAGGCTTAACCAAAAAATTAAATCTTCGTGTAAGCTTGCCACTTGATGAAGGAAAATCAATATAACCAACATAACCTACTATATGATCAATTATACAACTTGTTTCTTCTTTAATTTCACGATAGAGCGCATCAAGCAATGTTTCATTGCACTCCAAACCTCCTCCGGGCAGTTCATAAATATTTGGCATAAAGTCATCCGGAAGCCGTTTCAAAACAAGTAATTTTTGATCATGTATAATGACACCCGCAATTGATAACTTTTGAACGCCATCATCAGTTGCTTGATCAATAAGCTTTTGGAAAAAGAAATTCATTTACTACTCTCCAGAAATTATTCAGTTAATTTTGATAATGTTTTTGGCTGATAGGTACGAGACCCATCTCTAAAAATTGATGTACCCTTTAATCCTGCATCATAAGCCTCTTGATATATAGACATTATGTCCAATGAGGTTGTTGCATTTGGAAGATTAACCGTTTTTGAAACTGATTCATCAATCGATTGCTGCGCTGCAATAACCATTGCAAGATGATCCTTATAAGATATTTCTGTTGCAGTCATAAAAGGATTTTTTCCTTTAAAGTGCCCTGCGCAAGATCCGGTTTTTGCTATTTCATCAATAACAGTTTGAGCAACTTTATTTTTTTCAAAATATGCCTGTAATAAAGGATGGAATCCATATTTTGTTTTCAAACTAAATATAGGTTCAATACTTTGGCTGGCACCAATTACCGTTGCACTACGTCCTGTAGGTGGCAATGATGTAATTGTTGCATGGCGTAGTAATTTATTTTTCTTAACATCTTGTGCCAATGCTTCCCATTGTTTTTTTGAAACTTGAGGTGTATCGCATGCACCATATTTATTAAGAATAAAACCTTCATCCATATAGCGACTTTCATTAATCGCTTTAAATGATCCACGCACTTTAGCTAAATCTACTGAAGCAATTTTTGCATGATAACTTATAAAACTCAACATATCTTTAAGTATATCTTGTGCTTTTTGTTCAGTATATTCAATATTAAGTTTTACCAATAAATCTGCAAAACCACATACTCCTATACCTATTTTTCTTTTTGCTTGCATAATATCTCTACTTTCAGGAGACAGATAGTGATGAATGCTCACCTCCAAGATATTATCTAATGCACGAGCCATAAGTTCAACTGTTGAGCGTAATGATGTAAAATCAATTTCTTGTTTTTGCTCATCCACAAATGAAGCCAAATTTATATAACCAAACACACATGTTTCACCAGGTGCCAAACCAACTTCTGCACAAGGTGCTGTTGTTTTATAACTGCTCACCGTCGGTGTAGGATTATCATTGTTTAATCGTTCTATTGAAATAAGACCCGGATCACCACATTGATGAGCCGCATCAGCAATTTTTCCAAGCAACTCTTTTGCCTGAATAATTTTACCATCTTTCAAAGTAAACGTTTTATTTTCTTTTGCTGCTTGCATAAAAGCATCATTTACATTCACTGATATATTAAACTTCCACTCTTCACCTTTTGCATCAGATCCAACTTTGGCACCAATAAATGCTTCAATATGAGGAGAATCGACATCGAGTATTGCCATATTACCAACCGGTCGTTGCTCTTTTGTGCTCAAAGAACCTTGCACTGCAATCTTATTCAGATAACGCAAAGTGCCAACCGGATCATCAACTTCAGATAAGTTATACCCGGTTCCCATACCATCTTGATGATATTGATCAACAATCTGTTTAACCTTTTTCATATCACCTTTTAAATCAACCGGCGGCATTGCACATGCCGAAAGAGGTCTTTTAACAAAACGCCCGGCATTAGTTAAAATTGGCGTACTGAACACAATAGCTTTCGAATCGAATAATGCTCCGATCTTCTGAGCAAACGCTTCCGTGCTCAAATTGTTTAGACTAGGCAGCGCATAAGTATATTCCGCTTGGGCAATACAATCGACCACACGTTCAACCATCTCATGCGGCTTTTCATCTTTATTAAGTATATTACCATCAACCAAAATATATTTGGCAGCATCATCATTAAAACCAAAGGAAGACTTATAAAACGATCGCTTTTTTGTGTCAGCACAAAAAATTGATAAACCTATAAACAGTAAAACTGACAGAGAAAAGAATACTCTATTGCTATATTTATTCATAATGTTCCTTACTTAAAAAATTAGCTTTAAACTTAGACTACAGTAATAATGCCAACGTGTCAATTGGATCTATATGAAACAAAGCAATTATTTCATATAGAAAATTAACGGGTAAAAACGGATAACTTCATTACTACATCATTTTTTAATAGGTAACTCATCCTGTTTATCAATAAAACGTTTTCTTTGTTGTTGATTTTGATTTTTAGGATCATTCTCTGGATTTTTATAATAACCGGTTCTATATTCTTTTAGATCATTTAGCTGCTCAAGCAATTCCGGTTGATCTGCAAAAATGGAAACTGAATATGATATCAATAAACTTAAACATGCATAACGCATCATGCTTGCTATTATAGCATTTTCCATGTTTTTCCTTCTTGTATAATCAATTAATGTTTATTTGTTGTTCATCATCACTATAGCTCTTTTTTATCAACTCTATCGCATCATTTGAAAACATTCATTCAAAAGTGTAAAACTTAAAAAACAAAGTAAAACTTTACACCCTAAAGCTTTGGCGGTATCTGCCACCAACGGCTCAGTTGTAAGCTCTATCAATTCTTGACACCTTGTAGAAATTAATGCCTTATTACTTGTTATATTAATAAAGTTCAAAATAGAATTTTCATATACATTCAATATAAATTTGGTATTATTACAACCATCATTCACTTCTGCAAGAACGTTAAAATTTAAAGCAACCATAATTCCAAGCAAACAACCTTTTAATGATCTCATAAACATCCCTTTGCAATCAACTTTCTCGTTAGCAATTTCACTTCTGATAAAGTAAGATACATACCCAATAAAATTGCTGTATTTACTGCGATAACTACAACATTTAATCCTGTCTGACGCGCCTGCAATTGAGTCAATTTTTGCAAGTATGCTAAAATCAAATCTGCTTTAACCTCTTTTTCATTAAGCTCAATCGCATACTGCTCTTTTTCAGTTTCTGTAAACTCAAGTACATTTGTCAGTGCATATAGAGATGACATTCGAACCATTACTACAAAAAACAATAATATAGTTATTTTATTTTTCATGTCTTTCTTTCTATTTAAAAACAGTTTTAATCATGCATTTCAATAACAAATATACACCACGGCACCACAAACTTAAGCACGCGATTTAAGAAAATCGTCAATTACATATTGTGGCACATTCAATCGTTTCATTTCCTGAACACAAATTTCACTTAATTGCTTATTTTTCGCGTAGTACCATCCAAAAATAGCTATCGCAAAAACAATTGGCATAAAAATAGCACATCGATAATAACCAAAATGCAATTGACTTTGAACTTCTTTTTCTACCAATGAATCAGCGATCTCTAAAGAAGTTTTAGAAATCACTGATTCATTTATTTCATTATTTGAACAAAAATTTTCTAAAGGCATCTGAACAAGTGCACAAAAAAACAAAAGAGTTACGATATTTTTTTTAATGACCATAAAAAGACCCTTTAATATTGTTCTGTAGCTCCATTGTCAATAATTGTGAATTTACCGTATAAAGTTCTAACCATATAAAAAGAGCGCCTGTAAGAATAAATAAGTTAGTAATCGCTGTAAATAACTGAATTCCTGTTTGTTGTGCTTGCAATTGTGCCTGCTTAAGTACACAACACAAAATTACATCATTTTTATATTTTTGATCATTTTCTTTTTGATTCAAGATTTGTACTTCTTTAACAACATGCTCCGCTTCATCATCATTAATTTCAGATAAGCAAGCTGATTCATCAGATAAAAAACCATTTACATCTTCTTCATTATGCTCAACATTAAAACTTGAAGACTTATCTTGATTTGAATGCACATCTTTAACAAAATCAGGAATTTTTGCAATTATCAAAAATGAAAAAGAAAATATTAACCCAACAAAAAATTTTGATAAAAAACGAATACGCATGAAAACCCTTTATTATATTATAATGTTTTTATTAGCAATCAATTAAAATATGTATTCTGCTTGAACGCATATAGAAATGAATAAAAAAGATAAAATAAAATAGATAGAAAAATTGCGTTGAAAAACGCATGATTTACAATGCATAGTATCGCCTTGAACTTGAATGTTACATGTTTGCTTGTTTGTCTTTGCTTTACTACTACTATCGTTTTTTTTGATAACACACAACATTGTTTTCACATTGTACTTTAGATTAGTTTGTGTCTTAAACTGGTATATAATTTAATTTGTAAAAATGTTTCTGTCAAACAATTACCAAAAGTTTTTTTACAAATTAATCAAATATGTAAAAAATGCATCAAGCCGTTACAGATGCCTTGCGCCAATTGTTGTTGATAGTCTGATTGTGCCAAGCGTTGCGCTTCTTTCGGATGTGTTAAAAAACCGAGTTCTACTAAAATGCCGGGGAAATTTGTGCCGAGTAACAGCTGCGGTACTGCATGCTTAACTTTACGATCATGTAATGCAGTCTGCTGGTTAACAACCTGTTGGTTAACATGATGTAAAATATCAGCATGTACTTTTTGCGCTAAATGATAACTATCAGAGCAATTTTTTTTTATCAATTCACGAAACATTAATGATTGATCCGATGGTGCATGTTGCACAACGGTAAAAAGATTGGGATGCAAACAATAGGTCTCGATACCATGAACATCTTTATTGCCCGCACTATTTGCATGAATAGAAATATATGCATTCGGTTTAATTGTATTAATAATCTCTGTACGTTTATCAAGAGAAACAAATGTATCGGTTTCACGCGTTAAAGTAACCTCGCATCCTTTTTTTTTTAAAAGGTGAGCCAATGAATGGCCCACCCCGAGAGTAACATCTTTTTCAGTAATTGCATTAAAACCGATTGCCCCCGGATCGGTGCCGCCATGACCACAGTCGATAACTACGTGTGGTTTTTTATTACTAGCCAATTGCAAAAGCGGCCGTTCAAAACTACCCATTTGATTTAAAAATGGTTTGTTCACTAAACGTACTGCCACACCTTTATGATTAGTTATTGCATCAAATGTATCACATAAACAAGCAATATTATCCGGATCATAAAACAGTTCTACCCGCACCCCTTTGCGTGGATGATCAACTTCGGTACATGCAATGCGATAATAGGTATCATTCTGTTGTATATCTTTTAGTTTAGCTTTACATGCATTATCAACAGTATCTAACGTGAAAAAAAATGTTTCATGCTTCCAACCGGTTTTTTCAGGATCATTATGCACAATGGTATGCATAGTGGGCTTCTCTGAAAAATAAAACACTAATTTTGTCAATTCAAGTTGCGGCGTTTCTTCCAACTGTTGTCCATGGGGAGCACGATGCAGATACACCTTTTGCAATTGGTTTGCCGATAACGAAACAACACTCAACAATAACAATGCTATTTTTTTCATCACATAGTTCCTCCTTTTTATGCCACTTTTGGCACTGCAATATATGATAACCTCCGTGAACGTTCCCATGCACGCACAAAACTTTGCATGGGATACTCTTTGAACGTTTCTTGATCAGTTAATGCTGCAGGATCATGACAAATCACCCTACTTTTTTGTGCATCATAACCAATGACAACCAATAAATGTCCATTATTATAAACTTTTGGTGCACCGGTAATATCACCACGCACACTCACCACAACCGGAACTCCTTCCTGCAATTTTTTGTGTAATATTTCAAATGAATGTAATCGTGCAATATAAAACTGTGTTTTTCCATCAGCACATTCAAATGCATGCGCAGTATTAAATGGCCAACTCCCATAGGCATTTAATCCATAATCATATGATTTTTGTGCAAAATCCAATGGATTTATTTTTTTATCAGTTAAATACTCAAGCATCATACTGCATGAAGTGGGAGAGCACATCATACGTTTTTTTGCATGAGATAATACCAATTGTGATTTTTGCGGCACTGCATCAACCAATACAGAAGGTAATGATCCAAAAAAAGTCGATTCATTATTAAATTTAGTTAAATCAGATGCATTGACAGTAAAACTTTTTATCTGCGCTAAATCAGCATTATCTGCCATCATTTTTATACGAAACGCATCAGCCTTTTGATTTTGCTCTGTTTCCAAGCGTACATAAAGATACTTACAGGTTCCATCAGAACGGGATTCATACGATTTTTGTATGTTATTACCCCAATCGACCATTTTATGCCATGGACCCCACTGTTTTTGTTTTGCATTGCGCACTTGTACATAAAATGAAAAATGACCTTTTTGCGGCCTGAATGCATTCCAACTGAATAACAGTTGAGTAAATGCAGGTACATCGATTTTACTAAAAACTATTTCATTTTTTTTAATAGGCATATTTTGTGGCATCATTTTATGATAATGCCATGTCCAAGGTTCTTTTTGTGCATAAACACAAAGCGTTATAACACACAAAGCTATTGTCATTAAACGTTTCATATTATGCACCCCCTTCTTAACCTCTATTTTCTATTATGATAATTTAATGCGAATTAAAAATGCAATACTTTTCTATATGAAGCACTATCTTATTTAGATACATAATATTTTTTCAAAACTAAAAGAAGTAAACATACTGCAAAATCAACAAATTACATGATTATCTTCACGTTATTGCTTCATACAAGCCATACTGAACAAAAGGAATAAAAGAGGAAAAACTATATGAATAAAATAATGATACTCATATATTGTGTTATGCACATATCCCATGTACATGCACAAAAAGGGTTTGCTGTATCTCCTGTTGCGGACTTAGTTGGTCATTCACTAACAAAAAGTGATATTTCATATGATAATTTACCCGTTGCAAGTATAAATCTGGCAGCATGTCCTCGCATGCATCAATTACTGTATAATGAAACAATCGATATCATTAAAGAAACTGAACATGAATATTACGTTGAAATACCGCACATTTTTTTTGTCACAAAGTCAAACAATAAACCGCATTGCAGCTATTGGATAAAAAAAAAACATATTGTTCCATTAGACAGCATTAAAAAGAATGAACAACAGTATATCCCAGAACCGATAGATTTTCGTAACAATAAGAAATCAAACCAAAAGATTATAACCTTAATAAAACCGTTGTTTTGCAAAAGAATGAATGTTACTTTTTCGGTCGGTACACGTTTCGTATTGAGCAAAAGACACGATAACCATTATATTGCCTATGCATATAATCCAAAACAAAAGAAGTTTATTCATTTACATATTCCCATATCAAATGCACTTTCTACGCAAAATCATACAAAAGAACAAGCGTTACACACCTATCGTATATTACTCAAAAATTGGGCCAATATGTCAGGCTATACACCATATGTTTGGGGTGGATGCAGTTTAACTACACAAAATAAAACTGATACATTTAGCTTACAATCAAAAACAAAAAACTATGTCATTAAAGACGATACAAAAATCTACAAACATGGCTTTGATTGTGCAGGATTGATTGCACGTGCCGCACAAACGGCCGGCATTCCCTATTATTATAAAAATACTACAACACTTGCTCATTACTTAAAACCTATACAACAGAAAAATGCAATGCATGATGGCGATCTGATTTGGATTCCCGGGCATGTAATGGCAATCGGCAGTCTAACAAACAATACCGTTATTGAAGCCCGCCATTATAGTCATGGCTATGGCAAATTGCATGAAATTCCATTGCAAGAAATTTTCAAAGGAATTAAAACATTTGATCAACTATTCGATGCAGTAAACAAAAAACAGATATTACAACGTTTAAATAAAGATGGATCAGTTGTACAAAAAATATATGATACAAAACTACTGTCTATGGCCAGTTGTTATATCACCAACTAGATTGCCAACGACCAATCACCGTTTGGCCACCAACAATCATTTGGCCAATGCCAACTTCAAGTGAAACATCTTCAGGCAAAAACAGTTCAACACGTGAGCCAAAACGAATCATGCCAAAGGTATCACATGCTTTAACCATATCGCCTGCATGCACCCAACAACAAATGCGCCGCGCAATAGTTCCTGCAATTTGTCTGACCATCAAACGTTTACCATTGTTTGTTTTAATAAAAACATCATTACGCTCATTGAGTGTTGAACTTTTAGGCAAAAATGCCAAAGTAAAAGATCCTTCATGATATGCTGTATGCGAAACAGTACCATCGAAAGGAATCCAATTGACATGTGCATCAAAAACTGAAAGAAAAATTGAAACTTTTTGTGCAAAGCCGTTGCCAACATCACCAAAAGTTATATCAACTATTTTACCATCAGCAGGTGATACAATAACACTTTTGTCCGATTGCAATTCAGGACAGGCACGTTGCGGATTGCGGAAGAACCACACACAAAATAAAAAAAAGAATAACAATAGATAACTCAATGGACGATATATTAAAAAAGATAAAATCCAACCTGCTATAATAAACAGCAACAAAGTTAAACCTTGAGTCCACAACAAATTCGTTGATAACAATTCCCACAACATAGATATTTCCTACAAAAAAAACAGGTATCAACAATATGATACCTGTTTTTATATCTTTATACTAAAAAAACCATTTTTTTTATAAGAAAGTAAAAAAAGAATTATTACCTTAATCGACCCCAAAGTTCAGTGGTAGTTCTTAACACTTCTAAAAGTGTGACATCATGTCTTTTGTATTTTTCACGTGCAATATTTTTTGCTTGATGCCATTGATACAAACCATATGCCCCAAGAACGGTGCCTAAAAATGTAAAGTTTGGATGTTCTGAACAAAATTTGGTAGTTGTAGCAAGCGCTCCGGTTAATGCAACAAAACTGCGTACAAAAACACGCGCACTGTTTTCTGCGATTGTACACACATTAGATGAAATTTGTGATAAATTGTCTGAAATCACTTTAGCATCGCTTGATTCTATAATTGGTGCTACTAAAGTTGATTGAACTGTATCAGCTGCCATGCAAACCGGTTGCATCATACAAGCAGATATCATCAAAGTTAACATTATTTTCTTAAACATAGTAATCCTCATTTGATTATGTTTTATTTTAAAAACTATTTTTTACACTGTTGCTTATGCAAGTTGATGTAAACGTGCACGTAACTGTTTTTCATACTTAAACAGTTGCCAGGTTAAATTTGTTGCCTCACCTGTATAGGGAGATAACAGACCTCCTATATATGAACCGGCAATATCTCGATAATTTTGATAATTATTAAACGGCGCAGACAAACGACTTGACCAAACATACGGCATCTGCATATAATCGTGATACATCGGCAACCCCAAACATGCAATGCGCGGTTGTATATACCGTTCGACAATCTGTATTTGATTATCAGTTAATGCGACATTCATATCCATAAGATATGCCATACCGTGTAAATCTTTAATTTCATCAACCCATTGTGCAAAATAACTTTGTGTGGCTAATCCGTTTTTCAAAACTTCAATGCGTTCAAGATAAGGCGTAATTTCATTTTTTGATGCTTGTGCAATGTTGATATTACGTATTTTAAGATGACTATTACCTGCAAGCGGATCTAATCCATTAGGCAACACGGGACGTAAAAATATACGTGCATCGCGAATATAATGTTCAACCGTCACTGTTTGATAGGTTCGCCATGAACTATAGAGCAATGCTGAAACGGTTGCTGCAATAGCAGTTTTTGGATAACGAGCGGCAACTGAACTTGCACCTGCGACCAATTTAGTTAACAAATGTGCACAACTTCCTAATTGTTGCGTAAAATGTTCTACAAGCTGACACATATTATTTGCAATTGATGTACAGTTTTGAGCAATTTCTTGCCCTACAGAAGGAGCAACAGCTTGCGCTACAACATCTTGTGCTGCAGAAACAGCATGCACATTAAATATTAGACATAGTGTCAATAATAGACGATAAATCATAGATAACCCCATTTATTTTCATTTTACTACATGATTTACATAACATGTATTATAGTTAAATTTTATACTGCTTAGTATACTTTGTCAAAATGGGTTCATAAAAAAAGAATTTATGTTTTCATATAGAAATAAAATCAGATATTAAGCGGCTGTTTCAGGAGTAAACTGCGACGCAATTTTGCATATTGTTGCGTGTTGCCTACCAGACAAAACCCCTTTAATATGCCATCTAGGCATACATAGCGATGATAAAATGCATCACCTGAACGCTCAATTATATCATATACACCGGATGTATCAGAAGTTGGTCCACAATTGAAAAATTTAAGATCAAAAAAGGCTGAACTGGTAATAATTGATGTGCCATTATATGGTTTATGATTTTCTGTCATTGCCAGCGCTGCATGCATCCCTTGTTGCATAGCATCAGGCCAGGTACAACTAGCAATACTATTGCCGGTCAATTGATCAATAGTTGCAATAACATCTCCCGCTGCAAAGATCTTCGGTTGTGATGTCTGTAAATAAGCATTGACCTCAATACCATGCGCGTTAGTTTTAACATTTGCTTTTTGTGCAAGCATAAGATTTTGCTTGAGTCCAACAGCAACAATAACTAAGTCTGTATCTAAACAAGTAGCATCAGATAAAGTAACTTGATTGAGCAATCCACCATTTCCTGATGCTGAAGTTACTGTTCTGTTTTTATACAAAGTAATATTTTTTTTGTGCATCATCTGCTCAATTAGATCTGCACCTTGCGCAACCACATGACGTGATAATATTTGGTTGTCCTTTTCAACAACAGTTACCTCAATATTATGCGCATGCAATGCATCGGCCGCTTCGATACCACTTAATCCCGATCCAATTACTACCGCTTTTTTTGGCCTATTTTGTTCGATAAAGGAATATATTTTTTGTGCATCCCGTAAATTATGAAAAGCAAAAACATTGCCATAAAGTTTAATTTGATCGATATTAGGCCAGATTGGACCTGTTCCAGTTGCAATTAATAATGCGTCATATGATTCTGACTGTCCATTTTGCAACATAACATTCCTGTTATCAGACGTAATATCAACAACACGCATACCCAAACGAAGATCTATATCTAATTGTTCTGCCTGTTGCAACGTTAATGTATAGGTTTGTTTTTGTGTTTTTTCTTTACCAAGATAATCGGCTAAAAAACATTTGTTATATGGCGGTTCTTGTTCATCGGAAAAACATATAATATGTGCATCTTTGTCATATTTACGCAACGTTCGCATTGCTGCAACGCCTGCTGCTGAATTACCGATAATGATATATTTTTTCTTCATACATTATAGTATAGCAAAAAAATCGGAACTCCCATAGGTGTTTCCAAAGCTCTATTGCCTTTGCATTGCTTTATTACAGTCAAGTAGTTTAATATATATTAAACCATTGTCACTATGTATGGAGGGTAAATCGATGACAAAATATCATAGATTAATATACATAATAAGCATATTAAGCATTCACAAAATCAATACAAAAGAATCTCAATTGACAAGCGATGAATCATTACGCCATGATGTCGAACAACTCAAAGAACAGATTGAAACAGCAAAAAATCAAATCAAAGGAATAAATACTAAACTGCTTGCCATGGAACAAAAAAATTTCATCTTACTTCACATGCAACAAGTTTATCGAAAAGAAACACTCCAGATGATTTCAGATCTGCATAAAATATTAAAAAATAACATAATCAACTATTTTACTCAGTAACTAAACTATAAAATTTCTGCATTAAATAACACAAATCAGGAGCTACCGGATCTAATTGACACGTTTTGACTTGATCACAAAATTCTTCCGGTGATAACCAAATATATGAACTAAAAGCAGTCGGACAATAAACAAGCTCATCACAATCAACTTCAACTTCATAAAGTGCTTTGAACAAACGTGTTTGCGTTTCTTGCGGTGTGACAATTGCCAATTTTTTATAAGAAATAACCTCAATATTTACCTCTTCGGCAACCTCACGCTTCATAGCATCGTCATACAACTCACCCGCCTGCACACAGCCACCTACCAAAGCGTAATGATTTGGCAAATAGGTCAAATGTTCTGCGCGCCTTAAAAAACAGAGTTTGCCCTGCTTATTTTTTAAAAACGCCAACACTGCACGACGATAACCAATATCTTGAGCAAAAGCTATGTCACGCGGCATCGAACGCAATACACAATCACGTTCATCGACAATATCAATTATTTCTTCTTTTTCACTTAACATAACGCGTTCATTTTCAGACATATTTTTTCCTTTTTAAAAATAAAGATCTGCTATAAAAACGAGCGTTTAATCCACTATTCGAACTTTGAAGAACAGACCTGCCAGTTATTTTAATACAAAAAATTTCTATATTAGTCTAGCCAATTTTTTCATTATTGTTTACCGGATAGCTTTGAAAAAATAACTAGCTTCTACTACGCTCTTCGAGCTTCGAAGAACTGGCCTGCCAGGCGAAGCTTGCCGAATCTGCTGTGTCCGACATAGCCAAAGGCGACAACGGAAAGATCCGGATCCTACTTCGTTATCCGACCGTGCTAAAAGCTACGACTGATTAAACAACTACGTAGGACACGTAAGCGAAGACTGGCCCCGCCAACCATAGCCTTGGCGTAGGTTGGTGCGCCCGATAGGGTTCGAACCTACGACCTACAGATTAGGAATCTGTCGCTCTATCCTACTGAGCTACGGGCGCAAAATTGTTATATCTAATGAAATTCATTTAAAAGAATGGCTTCTACTACGCTCTTCGAGCCTTAAAAAACTGGCCCCGCCAACCGTAGCCTTGGCGTAGGTTGGTGCGCCCGGTAGGACTCGAACCTACAACCTACGGATTCGAAGTCCGGCACTCTATCCAATTGAGCTACGGGCGCATATCACATAATTATTAATTTTTACTAA
>JBBDMI010000016.1:37578-59670 GCA_040878395.1 Candidatus Dependentiae bacterium
CATTCAAAAAATCCTATAGTACCGGCCGTGTCCGGCGAAGCTTGTCCTTCGATACGCCCATTCAGGCTACTAGGATAAAATGCATCCATCCTTCATTAAAACTACGAAGGACGGTAAGCGTAGACGGACACTCTATCCAATTGAGCTACGGGCGCATATCACATAATTATTAATTTTTACTAATGATGTTACAGAAAATACTCATAATGTCTAGACTTTACTTCATTCAAAAAATCCTATAGTACCGGCCGTGTCCGGCGAAGCTTGTCCTTCGATACACCCATTCAGGCTACTAAGATAAAATGCATCCATCCTTCATTAAAACTACGAAGGATAGCAAGCGTAGACGGACACTCTATCCAATTGAGCTACGGGCGCATATCGCATAAATTAGTATTATAAATAGTACAGATTTCGCCTATATTGTCCAGTTTTTATCTGCACATATAAATATATTTAATTTTATTCATTGTCGTTAGTTGATGGAATATTTTTTAATTCCTTTAAACCAATTATCTGTCCATGTTTTGTATTTATCAAAACTGCAGCACTACTTTCAAATACACCTTTTAATCTGCCGCATTTCCATTCATCTCCTACTCGAACAGCAACTACCTCTTCTAGATCGGTATTTACGTTAAATGCGGTCAATCTTTTCACCAAAGGCGAAGGAAGTTTATCGCCAACTTTAGGCACATCATCCGCACAATAGACAATAAAATTGCTGCACAAAACCAGAAACAACATTACATAACGCATAAAACTTCCTTTTTTTTAAATAATCAAAATGTAAATACACTATAGTGTAAATAACTTCTTTATCTGTTGCAAACATTGACTGGCAAGTAAACGAACCTCAATTTTAAATTATTTATTTACAAACTGAAATTCATTTTGATAGTATGGATATGAAGAGGTTAGAACTCAACACAAGCTCCCCTATAACTCCGTTCATGAGCGTATCATGAATGAGTTGGTTGGCGCTCAGATTAATCTGAGCGCCGCCTTTTTTTAAAAGCAGCTAAAAATTCTTTATTTCCTTCAGTTCCTAAAATCGGCGATTCGGTAACACCAATCAATTCATAACCATATTGCATAATCCCATCAGTTACCTTTTCAATCACTTGATCATGCACTTTTTGATCTTTAATAATACCACCCTTGCCCACTTGATGTTTTTCAGCCTCAAATTGCGGTTTAATCAAAGTAACGAGTAATCCATCAACTTTAAGCAGTTGATCAATGGCGTCCATCACTTTTAAGATTGAGATAAATGATAAATCCAAGGTAATTAAATCAATCGGCACACCAATGGTCTCAGGAGTGATATAACGCAAATTAGTACGCTCCATAACATGTACCCGTTCATTTTGTCTGATTTTTTCATGCACTTGCCCATGACCAACATCAACACCAAAAATCTCTTTTGCTCCACGTTGCAACAAGCAATCTGTGAATCCACCGGTGGAAAGTCCCGCATCCAAAACAACCAAACCGGCTACATCAATATTAAAATGATCTAATGCTTTTTCCAGTTTAAATCCGGCACGACCTACAAATTTAGGCTCTTCAACTGAAAGGTCAAGCTGTACATCAGGTCTCACTTGCGTCCCTGCTTTATCAACTATTTTATCGTCAACCATCACTTTACGTTGCATAATCCAACTTTGAATCTGCCGACGACTATATTGCGGATATTTCTCTTGGATTAATTGATCAAGTCGTATTTTTTTCATTCTGTTCTCAATGATGTTTTTATTTTATAATGATACATTCTGTATTTGTGCAGCTAACCCACGTTTTTTTAATATTTCTTGCGCGGTTGATGTAATTGGATAATGATAATCACGTGATAGCTGTTGCTCTTGTGCAACAAGAATATCCATTGGCAACACAACAAATACATTATCAGTTGTCATAGTTAAATTATCTGAAACCAATAACGTCAAAAATTTACTGCTTGCATGATCTTTGAGGACTTTACGTAAATCTTGCAACGTATGCACTTCTTCTCCGTTAACTTCATTGAGTGTAGCACCCATTGTTACGCTACGTGTTTTGAACAGTTCAGACGTTGGAAAAATATGAGTAATTAATAATACCGGATGCTTTTGATTTTTCATTTCTGCATAACGAGCCAGCCCTTGAATGCTTTTTCTCATGCCTTGAATATGATTAGCCGTTAATTGCATGACCACCATGCCACCAAAAATTTCGTAATCTACCGTTTCATATCCCGGATAAATTTTATGAATAGAAGGCAGTTCTGCTTGGCTAAATTTCACCGAAAGCTCCTTGCGCTGTCCATTGCGATAAATGGTCAACTTCACATCCTCACCAATTGCCAATCGTGAAACGTAATCAATAATGGAGATTTTGTCTTCTGACCATGGCACATTCATTTCACCATACACATCAAGTCGATGCCCATTAATTTCATAAATCATATCGCCACGTTGCACACCGGCATTATAAAGGGTACTATTTTTGACCACTTCAACCACATAACAACCACCCGGTTGCGGATTGCCCAAATATTCAGTCAAACTTTCGCTCGCATTATTGAACAAGACGCCCAAAAACGGTTTACGTAACAGTTTAATTTTATACAAATCGGGTAAAATTATTTTTGCATCATTAATTGGAATGATGTAACCAATATTTTGTGCTTCAGTCACTCCCGCAGAATTAATACCCACAACTTCACCGTTAATATTAACCAGTGGCCCACCTGAATTACCCGGATTGATTGGTGCACTCATCTGAATATAATGATGTTCGCGACCACTAATAACGCCGGTCGTACTTTTAACTGATTGTTGCCCTAACGGATAGCCAAGTGCTAAAACTTCATCGGATCGGAATACTAAATCTGAATCGCCAAGTGGAAGATAGGGAATGCGCCCTAATGCATTGCGAATAACCTTTATATCTTCAGGAATCACACGAATTAACGCAATATCTCGTTCAGGACTCACCCCGACAACTTCTACTTGAATAATTCGCTTACCCAATGATGGGATTTGAATCCACAACGATTTTGCTTGGTCTACAACATGGGCATTGGTTAATAAATCGCCCTGTTCATTAATAAAAAAAGCAGACCCGGTTGAAGAATATTGCGCAGGTGTTTTATATGGTTGCAAAAGATCGGTTTCAGAAATCTGTGCAAACACTTGCACCACCGTATCTTTTACTTGTTGTTGAATCGGACGCCATACTTCACTTTTGGCTACAATCTTTTCAATTATTTGTTTACCTCCACTAGCATGCTGTACTTGTGGTGCTGTTTGTAACGATGTTACCGTACGCTTTAAATCATATAGATTATAAAAAAGCAAACTAATTACACAAAAAACGACAAAGGATATACCCGCCAAAACGGTGGTGATCAATGATTTACCAATATTCATTATGTTCCTTACAGGAAATACTTTACACTGCTATATTAAAAAAACAAAAGTCTCTATTTTTATTTTAGAGAAAATAAAAATAAAAACCAGGACAGCTCTGAAGATCATTTGCAAATCAAGCAATAATCAATTATTCTTAAACAAGCTAAAATAGTAATAAAACATGGCTTTTTCAGGAGTATGATTTTGAAAGAAACGCCAAAGAATCTCGTAACGCTTGATACCCTTGTTGCTTTATGCAAACGTCGTGGTTTTATTTTCCAAACTGCTGAAATTTACGGTGGCCTAAATGGGTTTTATGACTTTGGTCATTTAGGAACCTTATTAAAAGAAAACATAAGACAAGCATGGCGGAATTCATTATTTAATGACAAAGGTGAAATTGTCTTCCTTGAAGGATCTATCGTGGGTCCTGAGGCAATGTGGGTCGCATCCGGCCATGTTCAAAACTTTCATGATCCAATGGTCGATTGTGTGGAATGCAAACATCGTTATCGTGCTGATCATATAGATCTTGAAAAATCATGTCCAAATTGTGGCAAAAAAAAATGGACCGAAGTTCGCACCTTCAATATGATGTTCAAAACAAATATCGGTGCATCTGAGGCGCATAGCAACATCGGTTATCTACGTCCTGAAACAGCTCAATCAATCTTTGTAAACTTCAAAAATGTACTTTCAACCGCTCGAGTAAAACTCCCATTTGGCATTGCACAAATCGGTAAAGCATTTCGTAATGAAATCACACCCAAACAGTTTTTATTCAGAATGCGTGAATTTGAACAGATGGAAATAGAATGGTTCTGCGAAGCTGATGATGCCAATCAAATGTTTGAATTTTGGCGAGACAAACGTTTACAATTCTATACTGAGTTAGGCATAAATAAAGACAAACTTCGTCTACATAAACATGAAAAAGAAGAACTTGCACATTATTCCACACAAACTGATGATATTGAGTATAATTTTCCTTTTGGCTGGAAAGAACTGGAAGGCATCGCACATCGTGGAAATTTTGATTTAACACAACATACACAACATTCAGGCAAAGATCTGGCTGTATTTAATGAACAGACTAAAACATCTGTCATCCCTGACGTTATCGAATGCTCAGTAGGAACTGATCGTTTATTACTCACTATTCTATTTGATAGTTATCGTGAAGACACCGTTGGCGGTGAAGCGCGCACCTATTTTGCATTTAAACCTTCAATCGCTCCTATCAAAGCTGCGTTTTTCCCCTTGAGTAAAAAGCTGGAAGAATCTGCGCGTACTGTTTTTAATGAAATAAGAAAAACAATACCAAACATTCAATTTGATGTTTCAGGCTCTATTGGTAAACGGTATCGTCGACAAGATGAAATAGGTACACCCCTATGCTTTACTTATGATTTTGATAGTGAAGAAACGCAAACAATAACTGTCCGCGATCGCAATACAACTGAACAAGAACGCATTGCAATTGACCAGATATTGCCCTATATTCAAAAAATATTAGCTTCATAATCGAGATGGATTTCTATGTTTAAATCATGGTATAAATGGATGGGCTCTCGAGTACATTCAAAATTTGCTGATATTATTTTGGTAATTCTTTTTTATTTTGAAGCTCTTATTTTTATTATTCCGACAGACCCTATGTTGATTATTTATTGTATCGAGCGTAGAGATCGTGCCTATTGGTATGCATTTCTAGCTACAGTTGGATCGGTTCTTGGTGGCATGACCGGCTATGCAATAGGTTATTATATTTGGCAATATTACGGACAAAGCATTATTCACAACCCATTTGTGAATGTAATACTAAAACCATCAGATTTTTATTATTTATGTGATCTATACAAAGAGCATGAATATTTGGCAATATTCATTGCCGGATTCACACCGGTACCTTATAAAGCTGCAACTTTTACTGCCGGCTTTTGTCAATTAGCTTTTATGCCTTTTGTACTATGCTCATTTATTGCACGCGGTGCACGTTTTTTAATTTATGCCGTGGTTATCTCTATATGGGGAGAACAAATAAAAAAATATATTGACCGCTACTTTGGTCTCCTTGTACTCTTGATCATAGTATTAATTTCCGGCTCAATATGGCTTTGTAGAAATTAATGTGTCAAAATTATAGGTCATGATTATAATAGGTGATATATGCCCCCATCAAAACAGTTAGCGCGGTTTTCTCCCGGTCGTATTATTTTATTTTCTGTATTTTTTACCATACTTTCAGGAACTTTAGCTTTAGCACTACCCATTGCACGCACAAAACCGATTAATTTCATTGATCTACTGTTCACAGCGACTTCATCTGCGTGCGTTACTGGATTTTTTACCATACCTCTTGAAAACTTTACGCCATTTGGCCACACAATTCTTATGATTTTGATGCAAATCGGTGGTATTGGACTTATTACTTTAACCATTTTTTTACTTTCAATATTTGTAAATTTCGGATTTGCTCATCAAGTTATGGCCGGTCAATTGTTAGAATTTGAATCATGGAAACATGTAAAAAAACTTATTATCTTTATCACCTCTTTTACTATTTTGATAGAAGCTTTAGGAGCTGCATGTATATATCCTCTTGTATATAGTTTATATCCACAAGAAAATGTATTATTCCTTTCTATATTCCATTCAATTTCATCATTTTGTAATGCTGGCATTTCTTTGTTTCCTGAAAGTTTAGAACTTTTTAATGCAAACTATCCCCTACTTCTTATCACTGCAATTTTAATGATTATTGGCGGTTTAGGCTTTATTACATGGCGTGAAATCATGTACTATATTAAATCCTTCAATCGTAAAAAACGATATACTTTTTCATTACATAGCAAAATTGTACTCTATGGTACATGTGGCATGCTCACCTTAGCAACCATCGTTTTTTTAGTATTGGAATATGACAACAGTTTTGCTCAAATGAGTTATGTTCAACGTTTAATGAATGCATTTTTTCAAGCAGCATCATTTCGTAGTGGCGGCTATACTACAATGCCATTGAGCATGCTTGCATTACCCACATTATTTATATCTCTTTTTATCATGTTTGTTGGGGCTTCGCCCGGTTCTACCGGAAGTGGTGTAAAAATTACTACTATTACTATATTTTTAGCTACTATAAAGGCAGCAGTAACTGATAGAACTGCCGTAGAAATTCGTGGCAGAAGATTACCTGAAGACCAAGTCTATAAAGCAATTGCAATTGTAGCACTCGGAATAACATGGATCTGTATGACCACATTATTCTTACTCATTACCGAAACCGGTTGGGGATTCCTTGAAGTTTTAATTGAAGCAGTTTCTGCATTTGCAAATGTTGGCATTTCAATGGGACTCACTTCAGATCTCACCTATATCGGCAAACTGTTTATCATGTTAAGTATGATTATCGGCCGTGTTGGTTCACTCACGCTAATATTAGCATTGCGCCAAATGGCACTTAAACGAACACCTGAAATAAAAGGATTCACTTATCCTGAAGAACGTGTAATGCTTGGTTAATTAAAAAATTTAAACTACCGGCTTTGCGCATGAGGCTCTGTCGGATACATAGGATGAAATTATGAAATTTTGTGTCATTGGCCTTGGACGTTTGGGTTATCAAGTTGCAGTAACATTAGCTGAAAATGGCATGGAAGTTATGGCGGTCGATAGCAATGAAAGCATTGTGGCCTCTATTCGTGATAAAGTTACTCAAGCAATTTGCATGCGCGTAACTGATGAAGCTTCAATGCGATCAGTCGGAATTGATGAAATGGATGTCGTTATTGTCGCTATGGGTGAAAACTTTGCACAATCAATTTTAATGAGCGCACTCCTTAAAAAGAAACTTGAAATAAAAAAAGTAATCGCACGTGCTATCAACGATATCCACAAAGAAGTGTTGCAGCTGGTTGGCGCCGATCAAATAATATTACCTGAAAAACAGATCGGTATTCGTTTAGCTGATCGATTAAGTATGCCATTTATGGAGCTTATTCGTTTGACCAAAAATTTTTCAATCAGTCATGTAAAAGCACCAAAAGGATTAATCGGTAAAAATGTTTCTGATGCTGAATTTTTCAAAAATTGGAATGTACGTTGTATCGGTGTCAAACAGGAAGATGAGATTATCCCCATTGGACCTGAATACATTATTAGTGAAGGTGAAACTCTGATTGTTTCCGGCCCTAATGATGCATTGGAGAAATTAGCTAAGCTATGAAAAAAACTGTAAGCTTTTTCATAGCTTACAGTTTTAAACTGAATTATGTAACGCGAGTTCGAAAATAGAAAATACCTGAAATAAAGCAACATTGCGCTCAGAGCGAATCCTGAATAACAAATTGCTTTTTGTCATCCCAGGCTTGAACTGGGATGACATTCTTGCTGTGAGATATAATGAGATATAGATACATATTTGGGTGAAATTGATGACTATTTCATACTTATTCAGTTATCGAATTCATGTTATGTTAAACAATTTCCTAAAGCTATTGTCACCTGAATTATTTTCAAAAATGGCAAAAAAAATAAAAAATTTTCCTTCCCTGTAAAACACCTTAAAATTCGATGTTTATTACGCGCTCCCCCCCCCTTTTTTTTCATAAAAACATTGCGCTTTAAGCTTTAAATTGCTATTATGAAATTAGGTATAAAATATAAATCATGTAAATCATTTTGAAGAAATACAAGGAGAAACAATGAAGAAAATAATAATGTTTTCATTATTAGTTGCTATATCAGGCCAATTATATGCCGCAGATAAACAGGAACAAAAAAGCTCTGAAAAGATACTCAAAGTATTCTTAGATGATCCTGATCGTAAAGGCCATAAGGAGTGGCAAATATTACTCGATGATAAAGTATTAGATGAGCTTGATCGTAGAGGTTATAATGAGTGGCAAATAATGAGAGCACTTATAAAAGAAATCGCTGAAGATCTACCAGAAGAGCAACGCGACGATTTTATTGAGCTAACGACAGAAGAGAGTAATAAACTTGAAGCTGAAACAGCCGATATGAATGATGAAGAAAAAGAACAGTATCTAATAAAAATTAAGGAGAAACAATGAAGAAAATGATAATGTTTTCATTATTAGTTGCTATATCAGGCCAATTATATGCCGCAGATAAACAGGAACAAAAAAGCTCTGAAAAGATACTCAAAGTATTAGATGATCTTGATCGTAAAGGTTATAATGAGTGGCAAATAATAAGAGCACTTATAAAAGAAATCGCTGAAGATCTACCAGAAGAGCAACGCGACGATTTTATTGAGCTAACGACAGAAGAGAGTAATAAACTTGAAGCTGAAACAGCCGATATGAATGATGAAGAAAAAGAACAGTATCTAATAAAAATTGTCGAAGACTAAGAAAATTAGAAACTATATCGAAGGACAAAACATGAAGAATATCACTCTATTAGCCTTATTTTGCTCATTAGGCATTATTACTCAAATCAGTGCTATGGACAAACCATCTGATACTGCATATTGGAATGCATGGGCTTCTACTCCTTTAAAGTTATGTAAAGGTAAAGAGTATATAGAATGTCTCCAAGCCCGTGTAATAATAGCTAAATCAGGTGACGAAGAAAGAAAAGAAACTGTAAAAGCAAAATTACTTGAAAATGAAAATAATCCGGCCTTCCAAAAATCGGCATTAAGAAATCCGGATGCACCTATTGATCCTAAAAAAATTGCTGTGCTTATGATGGCTTTAAAAACAGCACAAAAAAAATGAATTCAAATTGAGTAGTATTAATCTTTAAAAAAAGGAATAATTATGAAGAAAATACTCATGTTAGCATTTTTACTTAGCCCTATGGCAATGTTTGGTTCAGAAAATGAAGATCTGCCGGAAGTAATTACGATAAACCCTGTAAGGAGAATTCCAAGAAAAATTCTTCGTAAGGAAGGTTTAGTATCACCCTACGCACGCTATGCAGAGTTAGAAATATCTACACCGGAAAATACAACATATAAAATATATGCTAGTTCTAAAGACATAGAAACTTTGAGAGAAACACATGGAGCTGAAAACGTAAAAGTAATAGCTCTATATGACTAAGTATATTGACTAACAAAAAACCTCGCATTTGATTGCGAGGTTTTTTGTTATCCGAATAGCTAATACAAAAAATTATACACTATGACTCAATATCCATTTATAACCATCTTGACTCAACAGCAAAGCAGCAACTAAATAACTAAAACCCTTTGCCATATTCTGGTTACGGTTTTCTTTGGTATCAAAACATTTTTTGAAATTTTTAGCTGATTTATATCCAAGAAAACCAAGAAGTGCAATCCTACCAAATGAATTATTCAAAAGCAACACCGCAGCACCTGCACTAAATCCGGCTTGTTGTAATGCTTGAGAAAACTCACTTTTTGCCCATTTTTCAGCTTTTGATTCAGTTGAATTTTCATTTACATTCGACAACAAAGGTGTCTCTGCCATAGCATTCAATTCCTCAACGGCTAATTGCTCCAATGAATCTAACGCTGGTGCATTTACAACCGTAGATGCATTTGATTGCTCAACACTGCTTAAACTTGCAGTCGGTTGATTCTCCTGTGACACATCTGGAGATGGAGTATCCCCATTATCTGCATATACACACATAGATAACAACAAACTAAATAACAGATATTTTTTTACAACCACAATACATCATCCTTTTATTATAATGCGTTTAACAATCTAATTAATTGCAAAGGCATTATATAACAAAAACAAAAAAAAAAGAAACGTATTTTACAACGTTTCTTTTTTTAAATTTTATATATCAAGAATCAATTAAACTGATTCAAAACGTATAACCGTTTTTGGTTGACGATGACCCTTTTTAACGCGTACTTTTTTACGACGTTTGAACCTAAAGATGATCACTTTTGGGTCTTTTGTCTGTTTGATAATCGAAGCCTTGATTGTTTTTTCAAGGTGTGGACGACCGAATTCAAATGAATCAGTTCCATTTTTATAAAACAAAACTTCATTGAATTCAAGCATATCACCTGGTTCGCCATCGATTTTTTCGATAGCTAAGGTTTTACCTTCAACGGCTTGATACTGTTTGCCACCTGTGGCAAATATCGCGAATTTTTCTGGCATTTGAGCTTTCATGCACATTCCTAATTGAATAGACTACATTTATAACTTAATTTTTGGGATTTTTTTTAGGTATATAGATAGTTTAGCATATATATCCATTTGGTCCAGCTTATTTAGCATAAATTAAGCTTAATGGCTTCTCGTAACTAATCATAGTAAATATATTCAGTTTGCTAATTATTTATTTTTATATGATAGCAGTAACATTTACACATAGAGATACTAAAAAAACATGTAAAGCAAATAATTTAAAACTCCTGCCAAAGCTTACTGGCTTGGATATCATCTGCATCTTTGTATTTATTTTTTTCAGGAAATAAAGTTTTTGCCCCTTGCACGGTCATAAAAAATATTTGGCAAACAGCAACATCAGGATAAATCACCAATGGCTGCACACAACTCAATTCTAATGTCCAAAAACCACTTGAGCCTATATTGCCAAATCCGGCAGTTATATGCACATATAATCCCAATCGACCAATTGATGAACGCCCTTCCAGCATTGGTGCATATACATTTGTTGCAGTCCATTCTTTAGATCGCCCCAAATAGATTTTACCCGGTTGCATCTCAAAGCCAGCTTGGGGAATTTGAATGCGCTCAGTGTTATTATCTTTTTTCATATCCAATGTACGATCTTTATATACCAACAGTTCATTATGCAAATGTAAATCATAACTGTTTGACCCTAAGTGCGATGCATTAAATGGGTTAATTTCAATATCACCTCTATCTAATGCTTTTTTTATTTCATCTGCTGAAAGTATCATGTCTTTATCCTCTTCATTTTGAATTAAGTAATTATACTTTAGCAAATTTAGAATATTCAAGGTAAGATTTGATATGAGTAATTAATAATAAAGAATTTGTTGATACAATATCTATCATCCCTTCATCTGCCACAATAAATCAAATGCTTTTTTAGGAGACAGTTCATCAAAGTTAATATCTTGCATCGTTTTGGCAAATGAAGCTAATTGTTTATTCTGCTCTTGTAATTGATTATACGCATTTTTTAAAGAATCAAATTCAGTTTTTAATCGCACATAAGAATCTGTAATATCATTATCTGCATTGCCACCAATATGTTGCGCCAGTTGTTCTTCTTTTATTTTGAGCAGTTGCAACAGTTCTTGAGAACGATCGATCACCTCTTTTGGTAATTGCGCAAGTTTTGCAACCTGTACGCCAAAACTACCATCAGCAACACCACGTTTTATTTTATATAAAAAGGTAATCCCATTTACTGTTTTTTTGCTTGCTGCATGATAACTTACAATGCCGGGAAATATTGTCTCCAATTGAGTCAGTTCATGATAATGCGTTGCGAAAATGCAACGTGCTTGCACTTTTTTATAGATATATTCAATAACCGATTGTGCAATGGCAAGTCCATCGAATGTACTGGTGCCACGGCCAACTTCATCTAAAATAACCAAACTTCGATCAGTCGCTTGCGTGCAAATAGTTGCAGTCTCTTCCATTTCAACTAAAAAGGTACTTTTACCTTCAGTTAAATGATCACCTGAACCGATACGAGTAAATACACGATCCAATAAGCTCAAACTTGCACTATCAGCCGGAACAAATGAACCGATTTGCGCCATAATACAAATATGTGCAACTTGACGCAGGTAGGTTGATTTACCACCCATGTTCGGACCGGTAATAATCCATAACGATTGATTATCATCAAGTAATGTATCATTTGGAATAAAAGGATTTTGTGAAGTTGTTTGCACAACGGCATGTCGTCCGGCTTCAATAGCAATAGTACGATGGTCATTAAATGTCGGTTGTATAAAATCATAATCTGATGCTGCACATGAAAAACCGAATAGTGCATCTAAATGAGCCAATGCATGAGCTAACTTACGCAATGGATTAATTTTGCATTCTACTTCAGATTTTATCCGTTCGAAAATCTCTTTTTCAACAGTGCCAATGTTCCGCTTTGCCTCATTGATCTCAACCTGCAACCGTTGCAGCTCAACCGTAACATAGCGTTCTTTACCAACCAATGTTTGATGACGGACATAATGCTCCGGAACTGCATGCAAATTTGCTTTGGTCACTTCAATATAATAACCTTGTACACTGGTATATCTGATTTTAAGTGATGAAATACCGGTTTGGGCAATTTCACGTTGTTCAAGTTCCAACAGTTTATCATTGCTATGCTCAACTAATCCACGTAGATGATCTAAGTTTTGATCAAATTGTGGTTTAATCAACCAATCTTTATCACGATCGTCATGTATAGATGCTTGTAACAGTTGATGCAATGCAGCAAAATCAATAATGTACGACATGATTACTTGTAATAAAACATCGCTCTCATACGCTTGTAATAATTGGGTAATCTTAGGCAAAACTTCAAGCGCATTTTTCAATGCAAGAAAATCATGTAACTGTGCACGCCGTAATGCAATACGCCCAATTACCCGCTCAACATCACCAATCTCTTTTAGGTACGGCGCTAATTGTTCAACTAATGCTGTTTGTTTACAAAAAAGCGCAATTACTTTTTGTCGTTGTTCAATCTGCTCAAGCTTTGTCAATGGACGTGTAATCCATTTTTTTATCATGCGTGAACCCATTGGTGTAATTGCTTTGTCCAGCACACTAAACAACGTACCTTTCTTTGATCCATCATGATTATTTTTTATCAGTTCTAAATTGCGTTGTGTTGCCGCATCAAGCACCAAAAAATCATCCGCATCATAACATTGAACTGCATTAAATTGCGAAAGCGCTTGATTATTGTTTTTATGCAAATATGTATAAAATGAGTGCATGGCAGATTTGAGTGAATAACGCTCAGTTAACACCTTTTGTGTTTTTTTATGTAACTGCTTTTCAACCCAACCATCAAACTCTTTTTTGCCATCAATATCATCTCGATTATGCTCAAGTGAAGTGAAATAACCAAGTTTTTTGAAATATGATATAAATGATTTACCCGATGCAGTATGCGGTAAAATAATTTCATCCGGCATAAAACGCGCAATTTCCGCTTCTAATTTTTTACTATCATCTGCAGGAATCACGGTTCCGAACAGTTGCGCCGTTAAAATTTCACCAAATAACAAACCCCATGAATCTTGCATGGGAAAGAATGAACATAAATATGAAGCTGATTTTGCATCTAACAGCTGCGTGTCAGTTAAAGTCCCAGGTGTTAATACTTGCGTTACTCCACGCTCAACCACCTTGCCGGGAGTTGCTTCTTCCAATTGATCACAAATAGCAACTTTAAAACCGCCACGCACCAATTTAATAAGATAATGTTGCAATGCATGCAACGGAACACCACATAATGGAATCGGCTCACCATTCAGATTACCACGTTTAGTTAACGCAATACCCAAATATGCTGCAGCTTTTTTTGCATCATCAAAGAATAGCTCATAAAAATCACCCACTTGAAAAAGGAGTAACATATCAGGATAATTTTCACGAATATCGAAATATTGCTCCATCAAAGGAGTTAATTTTTTTGGTTTTGCCATAGAGATATATTCGAGTACATAATGTTTATAATGCGCAATCAACTAACTAAAAGTATACGTATAAATCAAAAAAGTGCCATTATTTATCATCCTGAACATCCCATATATATATATACTCTTTACAAGAGGCATAAGTTATGCAATAACATTAACAATATAAAAAGGAGATTAATATGAACATGCTTTCTTTTTGCTTGTTGCTTATCTTTTATACAATCTCACTCTATGGTGCTGATCAACCTCCCAAATTTACTGTTGAATGTAATCATCCAACTCAACATATCAAAAAATTAACTCCCGGACTTGTTCATATATGGAAAAAAACGTGCGCTGCAATCTGCAGTGACCAATGGGATGAATTCAATACTCTCTTATCACCTTTAGTGATCAACAAAGTACACACTACTACCGATAATTCAAAAAATATTAATACCTATCAAACCTTAATTGAATATGCATTGGCCCTTGGAACAACTGCAAACCGAAATCAAATGATACACAAAATATGCGGACTCAATCTTTTCACACAAAGCACCTATACTGTTATTATTCAAAAAAAAACAATAATCAAAGATGGTAAGCATATACATCCAAGCCTTTCCAGAATACACCAAACTCCCATATACTACGCTATTCAAAAAGGGAATATTCCAGCATTTCAAGCATTATGGGATCGCGATAACAGCATAATGTTGCCGTGGGAAAAAGGAAAAAAATTATATAAACGTTCCGATGGCACAACAAAAGAAGTTTCTGATATTGAAATGATCTCAATTGCAGAATTTATAGAAAAAAGAATATCATTTGAAAAAGATAAAACTAATGCTCAAACTTTAAATAAAATGCTCGCATACACAGCTCAATCAAGTTGCATTATACAATAAAAATGGCCTCCCAACAGGAGACCATTTTTAAAATCATTATTAATGAATCCTTCGATACAATTTTACTTCGTAAAATCACTCAGGATGAAAAGAGGAATGAGAAGACAAGAGAGAATATGCAACTATTATAAAGATACTTTTCTGAAATCACACAGTCTTTTTGTGAAAAAAGTAAAAAATAATTTTGCGTAAGGTGAATTAATTATCATTTTCATCCTGTATTTTCTGCTCTAACAAAGCAAACTGCCCTAATGAACTATTTAATTCTAAACTAAACTGCTCAATAGTATCGAACATCTGACAAATAGTAAGCACACGCTCTTCCTCTTTTTGTTGCATTACATAAAGCTGTTCTGCATCATATAATTTTTGTGCAACTGCATTGATTCGTGCAAATAAGAAATCCGCAATCCATACATTACCTTGTATATCAGTTAATTTCAAATTCAATGCTGTAACTTTATACCGTAAGTATGCAATTACCTGTTCAAGTTGCCCTACTATGTTATTATGCAAACCAACAAGCATATTAACATACCTATCTGCTTGAATTTTGCTAATAACATGCTTCCCTTGTTTAAGAAAATCTATATCAGTTTTAACTGTCTTTATTTCTTCATAAATTCGAGGCAACATCGTTTTGTCTTTCACAAACCATTGAATCGTTTGATCATAAAAAACTTTAGACTTTATAGTACTATATATAAAGCCAAACGCTGTATTACAAGCAAATCCGGTCGCAAATCCTAAAATGGTGCTTCCCCATCCTTCTTTTTTGTCTGTCACAAACTCAGCAAGGTTTTTATCTTTAAACAAGTCGGGAAATTTACTTATTACAATCTGCAGTACCGCCTTATTTTCTAATGTTTGTTCTTGTATTTTATTTAAGTGTACACCGGTTGTAAAAGTTATATCTTTGAATAATAAGCAACATGCAGCAAGCATTGTTACACCGACAGCGCCTTTGGCGACACATCTTACCCATGCATTTGTGTTAATCTCTTTGTTAATCTGCGCACAATTCATATCAATATGGCCTTTTTGTGCAAAGGCCACTTGAACAGTTGAGCCAATAGGTATATCATCAAATCCAACCATGGTAAGATTACATACCAAACTTCCAATTAATGCTAATTTCATTTTCATCATAAACAAATTCCTATTTTAAAACATCAAAAAAATGTGTTGGTGGCATAAACGCTTGTTGCCCAAAACTACTAAAATCTTGATACTCTGTTTGTAAAGCTGATCCCCCATCTATTATTCTACGTAATTGCTTGAACAATACGAGAATATTACTCGCTATTTTTTGTATGTGTATTTCGTCAAATTTCTGTATATCTATACAGTGTTGACACACCTTAATAACATGTCTCAATGAACGAACCAATGCATCAACCATAAAACAAATATGATCTGTTGTATTATCAATTGCATGCGTACTTAATATCCCTTTTTTATTTTTCTCAATCTGTTTCACACGATAGTATTGCTGATGTGCAAGCAAAAAACCAACAATATAATAAAGCAAGTCCTGTACATACTGACGCTGAAAATCCCAATGCTCTTGAAAAACAGCTTCTTCATTATTTGGCAATCGTTGCTCACACAAAGTAATCATGCTCTGCTCAAACATCTGCTCACACATAATCAACTGATCCACATCAAAGCCCTCAGGTATGTGTAGCTTCTTCTTTAACCAAGAACTACTCAATTTATACATTCGTGCTAATAATTCCGGCAATTTAAAACTCAACGACTGCACCCCCATCAAAGTTACTTTAACCACAGCAGCAATAGTTCCCACAAAAATAGTCGCCCGAAAAATATCCATGGGATCTTCCAATAGTTCTTTCAATTCATGCGAATGTGCCAAAAGATGTTTTATTAATTGTGCTGCACCAAAAATATCAGTAACTTGTAACGAAGTATAGGGAGGGCGGCGATATTCCGAACTTGCCAATTCATCGCCACGTGTATATGCCAAAGAACTCAAAAGCATACAACTTGCTGCAATTATCCACCTCACGAAACTCCTCCTGAATTTCAAGTTAGAATCTTCATTATACTGGCATAGAGCAAAAATCACAAATGCTCTACATAAAGAAATATTATTTAAATATACAATTTGAATTTTTTTAAATCTAAATACTTTTATGCGAATCAATTAAAATAGTCACCGGCCCTGAATTAATCAACGCAACATCCATATCTGCTTGAAAAATACCGGTTTCAACTTTCACATATTCAGACTGAAATTCTACAACGAATTGCTGATAAAAATTTTTAGCTTCATCCGGCTTCATTGCTTGAATAAATGAAGGCCTATTGCCTTTTTTAACATCACCATAGAGAGTAAACTGCGAAACCAATAATATTTCACCCTCAACATCAGTAATTGATCGATTCATATTGCCATCCAGATCTTCAAATATTCGTAGTTTTACTATTTTATTAATGAGATATGCCCTATCGGCAACTGTATCATTATGTGCTATACCAATAAAAACCAATAAACCTTTGTCTATACCTGCTACAGCTTCATTATTAACCGTAACCGACGCCTTTTTTACTCGTTGAATTATCGCTCGCATACTTTATCCTTTATTAAATGCTTTAACTATAAAAGAGCGCTTAGTATCTCTTTTTGATCAAAAATTGCAATCTTAAAAAAACAAAAATGAACAATTTCTTGCAAATATCGACCTAATGCTTAAACTTATATAATCTATTAAGGATCAAAAACTCTATGCAAAAACAACTGTTTTCAACCGCAACCATATTCACTCTCATAAGATTAATAACCTCACCACTCGTTTTGCCTTTATTATTGGTCTACTTTTTACCCTACAACAATCTTATTATCAATTCAGTATTGGCATTTCTATTTGTTGCATTAAGCTTTACCGATTTCTTGGATGGGTATTTTGCACGCAAATATAATGAAACAAGTCGTGTAGGCGCAGCTCTTGATCATATTGCTGATAAATTTTTAACCACTTCTACCCTCATTGCATTACTTACAGTACATAAAATATATTTCTTTTGGGTTATTATTTTTATCGGGCGAGATCTATTTATCATGGGATTACGTTTGATTGCATTAGAACATGGTTTTTCAGTCCCCGTTGGTTATATTGGCAAACTAAAAACCGCATCTATAATGGCATTAATTACCTGGATAATCCTAAACCCCTATCAAAAAACTACAAACTCAACTGAGCATATATGGCAACAAATTGAGCTTATTTTGCTTACAATAAGCATAGCGCTTACGCTTTTATCCGCATATGGCTATGTACGTATTTTTATACAAAAATTCATACAACAAGAGTTAATTGAAAAAAAACATTAACAAAACACCTTTAAATTGCTCAACTGTTTACTCGCCTCTTTTTTTGCTTGTATAATAAATAAAAAAAGGAAACGATTATGAAATGCTATACTCATCAACTCGCCTTTGCCGCAGCAGCTACAACAGCAACTTTTTATGCAATTGGTGCTTTATTAGTTAAAATTTTTCCTATTCAAATGATTCAATTATGGGCGCCACTTTGTTATTTACGCACAGCAGATCTATTTTTACCCTTTATAGGCGTACCGCTGGCCGGTTTTGTAAGTGGCATTATTCAAAGTTTTTTATACACCTACCTTTACGCATGGCTATTAGGATCAGTATACAACAAACTTATGCCTAACGACTCATGACACATTTTATAAAAAAAGTATCGGGACAAAAAGAAGCTTTTAATGAGCAAAAAATCATTCGCTCATTACAACAAATAGGTGCCGATGATAACACAATCTATTTAGTCATGGATAAGATCAAGCAACAATATCCTAACATTAAAAACACACAACAAATTTTTGCCATTGCTCTTGGTAAACTCAAAGAGATACATATTGGCATGGCATCTCGTTATAATCTGAAAAAAGCATTATTGGGTCTTGGACCTGCCGGTTATTCATTTGAACAGTTTATCGGTACTATTTTTCAGGCTCAAGGATATAAAGTAACAACTAACATTACGGCACAAGGCTTTTGTGTAACGCATGAACTTGACGTAGTTGCAAGCAAAGGTGAAAATCACTTTATGATTGAATGCAAATTTCACAATAAACAACGCTATAAATCTAGCATCAAAATCCCATTATATGTCAAAGCACGCTTTGAAGATATAAAAAAAGCATTAGATAAAGGCTTCTATGACGATACCCATACAATACATAAAGCCTGGGTTGCTACCAACACCAATTTTTCTGCTGATGCAATAAGTTATGCTCAATGTGTCGGCATGCATTTATTAAGCTGGAATTTCCCAATACATAAAAGCATAAAAGATCTCATCGCTCAATATAAACTTTATCCCATCACAACACTGGTAAATTTAACAAACAAACAAAAAAAACTGTTTTTAAAGCACGGACTCGTGTTATGTCGTGATGTCGAACAAAACAAAAATTTATTAAAATCATTAGGTTATTCATCTGATGAAATTAATAAACTCATCAAAGAAGCTCAACAAACCTGCACGCTTGACGCGGCTTAATGCGTCATCCATATACTCACACCAACCAATGCTAAAGCGAATGAAACAAAGAGGCGGAAATAATGTTGCGGAATATAAAGCAGTACCTGCCTACCGATCAAAAATCCAAAAATTAATGACGGTAATCCAACAATCAACAATTGGCCTATTTGAGTCAAATTAACATCAAATGAATATAGATACACCGATAAACGTGTAACATCAACTGCCAAAGCAATCAATCCACCCGTTGCAATGAACATCTCTTTTGGTAAATTATATAAACTTAAAAAAAATGATCGAATTGCTCCACCCATACCGATTAAACCGGCAAAAATACCTGACAATGATCCGCCCAAAAATGCAATTGATGGATTATAAGGCAAATGCATCTGAGGTCTGTATAAAACAAAAACAGGATAAACTATCAAAAATAGCCCCATACCTTTTTTAAGCATTGGTATAGGCAGATGGCCAATAAAATGCGCAGCAATAAAGCTAAACAAAATACCACCACTCATAAATAAAAAACTGATACGATTAAATGCACCTTTGAAAGCAATAACTTTATACAAGCTCACTAACAGGTGCAAAATACCAACGCATAACAAAGCAACTTGAAATGGCATATACAATGACAAAATAGCCAAACTTATAGTAGAAAAACCAAAACCGGCAACAACTGAAGCTACACTTGCGCAAAAAATAATACCTGCATAAACAACAAATAATAACATGTCCTATTTCTCCTTTTTTTATAGCTTGCAACAATGCAATAAACATTGCTACCTTTAGACAAAAATAACAGACGCATAAAGGTTATACCACATGCTTTCATTGAAGCGAAATTTCACACTACATTTTGATTGGATCAGCTTCTGCATTACCATTTCACTCGGATTAATTGGACTATTTTTTGTCATGAGTGCAACCTATATGCCCGAACAACCATATTCAATTTTTTTCAAAAAACAGTTATTGGGCCTACTTTCAGGTTTACTCATTTATGCATTGGCTGTTACATGCGATTATCGCACATTAATGCGTTATGGGTATTTTGCCTATTTTACCGTAATTGCATTATTACTATTTACCATCATAAAAGGCAGTATCGGCATGGGTGCGCAACGATGGATTAACCTTGGATTTGTAAAGTTACAACCATCGGAACTTTGCAAGCTCTTATTGCCCGCATTTATCAGCTACTATTTTTATACACATCACGATAAACACAAAACATTTCAAGATTTCGCACCTATTATCACCATGCTTTTTATTACCGTTATTTTGGTACTCAAGCAACCGGATTTGGGAACCGCTATTTTAATTTTATTATCAGGAATCATTCTATTATTGCATGCAGGATTTAAAAAAAAATGGATGATATCTTTTTTACTTTTAGCTCTTGTTTCCGCCCCACTTTCTTGGCGCATGTTAAAACCATATCAAAAAAAACGGGTTCTGGTCTTTTTAGGTGAAGGAGAAGCACACAAAGAGCGATATCAAATTGAACAATCAAAAATCGCTATCGGCTCAGGTGGTCTTTTCGGCAAAGGATATCGCAAAGGCACACAAAACATTTTTCAATTCTTGCCCGAAAGCCGCACCGATTTTATTTTTGCTGTAATCGCAGAAGAATGGGGCTTTTTTGGAGCAATAGGCATGCTATTACTTTACCTTGTGCTTTTTCTGCGTTTATTATCCCAGACCAGCTTAATTGATGATGCAAACATTCAATTGTTAGCTTTGGGCCTCATAATTCATATTATTTTATCGACGTATATTAATATTTTTATGGTTCTTGGATTGCTACCTATTGTAGGAATCCCATTGCCACTCATGAGCTATGGCCTGAGTAATTTATGGGTAGTGCTCGCAAGCTTGGGCTGGTTTAGTGGTATTATGATGCACCGTCCCTTACGATAAATTCAATAATAAATTGAATAGTTGAACTATTTTTTTCACTGAATAAACGTTTATCTTTGAGCAATGCAAATGTTGCACATTGAGCATATCTATCAATAATCTTTTGATCATCTTCTGTCGGCTGATAAGCTGTTTTTTCCTGCCAAGATATACGTGCTTTATCAAGTAATTGAATAAGCTCATAAGGACATTGCTTTAACCACTTTTTATAATTTTGCCACCGCACTGTTTTATCATATGATGCTGATACAATCTGTTTGCCATCCGGACTGAATGTTACTGATCTCACATCACTAGTATGACCTTCTAAAGTATGTAAACAGTCACCGGTGTCAGCATCCCATATGCGCATGGTTCTATCATCTGATGCTGATAGAATCTGTTTACCATCCGGGCTAAATACTGCTGAACTAACATACTCATCATGACCTTGTAATGTATACAGACATGCACCGGTATCAGTATCCCACATGCGTACTGTTCTATCATCTGATGCTGATACAATCTGTTTGCCATCCGGACTGAATGCTACTGAATTCACATCACTAGTATGACCTTCTAAAGTATGTAAACAGTCACCTGTTTGAGCATTCCATATGCGCATGGTTCTATCATCTGATGCTGATAGAATCTGTTTACCATCCGGACTAAATACTGCTGAACTAACATCATGACCTTCTAAAGTATGTAAACAGTCACCTGTTTGAGCATTCCATATGCGCATG
>JBBDMI010000016.1:59770-65138 GCA_040878395.1 Candidatus Dependentiae bacterium
GTTCTATCATCTGATGCTGATACAATCTGTTTACCATCCGGACTAAATACTGCTGAACTAACATACTCATCATGACCTTCTAAAGTATGCAAACAATCACCAGTGTCAATATCCCATATGCGCACGGTTTCATCCAATGATGCTGATACAATCTGTTTGCCATCAGGACTGAATGATGCTACTGAAAGAAACCGACCAATAGAACCTCGTAATATATGCAGACATGCACCGGTATCAGTATACCGTATGCGCACTGTTCTATCACGTGAGGCTGATGCCTCCTGTTTGCCATCCGGACTAACTGCTAACAAAACAGAATCATCATGACCTTTCAAAACAGTCTGCTGAAGACCACATAAGCCAAGCAAAGCTTTATTGATCCTACTGTGCATAATCGGCAATGATAATTGAAGCGGTAAATGATCAAAGTCAATATCTGTTTTTGCAATCAACTGTTTACAGACTTTTTGCACTGATGGAACACGCAGGTAATCAGCTTTTTGATAAAGTGCCAACAGATCTTTGCGTGCCTGTTTTTTTTGTTCATGATCAGAAATGTATTGCGCCAAATGCTTATGCATTTCATCTTTACTTTCCACATTGAGCAAATAAAGAAACCGTTTTGCTTGAGGCTGAGTAAGCCCGTTGAAAATGTGATGCTGAGCAATGCTTTGCACAAAATCAGTGAATACAGTTTTGTGATCTTCATAGCTAAAACTCTGACACATCTTTCTAAACGTTCCACATTTGTTTAAAACAACAGGGTCAAATGACAATGGTTTGTCATCTAATCTAATGGTAATTAACTCTGCAGTTGGATCAGCACATCTCATTCTTTTAGCTTCAGGCTCTTGAACATCCGGCCCATCTGCTGCAAAAGCTGATAATACAAACAAGCTACTCAATACTATTTTTTTCATGGTGATCCTCTTAATTAACTTTTCGAAAAACGTTTATCTTTGAGCAATGCTAATAATGCACGTTGATCATGATAGCTATTTTTTTTCACTAAATAAAGGTTTATCTTTGAGCAATGCACATACTGCATGTTGATCATATCTATCAAGAATTTTTTGATCATCTTCTATCGGCTGATAAACTGTTTTTTCCTGCCAAGATATACGTGCTTTATCAAGTAATTGAATAAGCTCATAAGGACATTGCTTTAACCACTTTTTATAATCCCGCCATATGCGCACAGTTTTATCAGATGATGCTGATGCAATCTGTTTACCATCAGGACTGAATGCTACTGATTTCACCCAACCGGTGTAACCTCTCAAAATATGCTTACAATCACCTGTTTGAGCATTCCATATACGCACAGTTTTATCCCATGAGGCTGATGCAATCTGTTTGCCATCAGGACTAAACCCTGCTGAACTAACTCTACGAGTATGACCCTGTAATATATGCAGACATGCACCGGTGTCAGTATCCCATATGCGCACGGTTTCATCATCTGATGCTGATGCAATCTGTTTGCCATCAGGACTAAATACTGCTGAATTAACCCAACGATCATGACCTTGTAATATATGCAGACATGCACCGGTGTCAGTATCCCATATACGCACTGTTTTATCCCATGAGGCTGATGCAATCTTTTTGCCATCAGGACTAAATGCTGCTGAATTCACAAAACTGGTATGACCTCGTAACGTACGCAAACATGCACCTGTTTGAGCACCCCATATACGCACGGTTTTATCCCATGAGGCTGATGCAATATGTTTACCGTCTGGACTGAATGCTGCTGAAGTAACATCAAGAGTATGACCTTGTAATGTCTGCAGACATGCACCGGTGTCAGTATCCCATATGCGCACGGTTTCATCCCATGAGGCTGATGCAATCTGTTTACTATCCGGACTAAATACTGCTGAACTAACTCTACGAGTATGACCCTGTAATATATGCAGACATACACCGGCATCAACATCCCATATACGCACGGTTGCATCATCTGATGCTGATGCAATCTGTTTGCCATCTGGACTAAATACTGCTGAATTAACCCAACGATCATGACCTTTCAAAACAGTCTGCTGATAACCAAGATAATCAAACAAAGCTTTATTGATCCTACTGCACATAATTGGCAATGATAATTGAGGCGGTAAATGATCAAAGTCAATATCTGTTTTTGCAATCAACTGTTTACAAGCTCTTTGCACTAAGGAAGCGTTCATATGATCAGCTTTTTGATAAAGTGCCAACAGATCTTCGCATACCTGTTCTTTTTGTTCTTCTTTTTTATCTTCATGATCAGAAATGTGTTGCGCCAAATGCTTATGCATTTCATCCGTACTTTCCACATTGAGTAGATAAAGAAACCGTTTTGCTTGAGAATGAGTAAGTCCTTTAAAGATGTGATCTTGCGCAATGCTTTGCACAAGATCAGTGGGTATAGTTTTGTGATCTTTATGACCAAAATCCTTGCACATCTCTCTGAACGTTCCACATTTGTTTAAAACAACAGAGTCAAATGACAATGGTTTATCATCTAATCTAATGGTAATTAACTCTGCAGTTGGATCAGCACATCTCATTCTTTTAGCTTCAGGCTCTTGAACATCCGGCCCATCTGCTGCAAAAGCTGATAATACAAACAAGCTACTCAATACTATTTTTTTCATGGTGATCCTCTTAATTAACTTTTCGAAAAACGTTTATCTTTGAGCAATGCAAATAGTGCATAATGCAAATAGTGCATAGAGCAATGCAAATGGTGCATGTTGATCATAATAGCTATTTTTTTCACTAAATAAACGTTTATCTTTGAGCAATGCACATGTTGCATGTTGAGCATATCTATCAACAATCTTTTGATCATTTTCTGTTGGCTGATAAACTGTTTTTTTCTGCCAAGATATACGTGCTTTATCAAGTAATTGAATAAGCTCATAAGGACATTGCTTTAACCACTTTTTATAATCCCGCCATATGCGCACAGTTTTATCAGATGATGCCGATGCAATCTGTTTACCATCCGGACTAAACACTGCTGAATACACCCAACCGGTATGACCTCTCAAAGTATGCAGACAGTCACCTGTTTGAGCATCCCATATTTGAGCATCCCATATACGCACCGTATAATCCAGTGAGTTTGATACAATCTGTTTACCATCAGGACTAAATGCTGCTGATCTCACCCAACCGGTATGGCCTCGTAACGTATGCAGACATGCACCGGTGTCAGTATCCCATATACGCACGGTTCTATCCCATGATGTTGATGCAATCTGTTTACCATCCGGACTGAATGCTGCTGATTTCACACCACGAGCATGACCTTGTAAAGTATGCAAACAGTCACCTGCTTGTACATTCCATATACGCACTGTATTATCCCATGAGGCTGATGCAATCTTTTTGCCATCAGGACTAAATGCTGCTGAATTCACATAACGAGTATGACCTCGTAATGTATGCAAACAGTCACCTGTTTGTGCATTCCATATACGCACTGTATTATCACCTGATGCTGATGCAATCTGTTTACCATCCGGACTAAACACTACTGAACTAACAGTCCAATCATGACCTTTCAAAACAGTCTGCTGAAAACCACATAAACCAAGCAAAGCTTTATTGATCCTACTGTACATAATTGGCAATGATAATTGAGGCGGTAAATGATCAACCTTAATATCTGTTTTTCTAATCAATTTTTTACAAGCTCTTTGCACTAAGGAAGCGTTCATATGATCAGCTTTTTGATAAAGTGCCAACAGATCTTCGCATACCTGTTCTTTTTGTTCTTCTTTTTTATCTTCATGATCAGAAATGTGTTGCGCCAAATGCTTATGCATTTCATCCGTACTTTCCACATTGAGTAGATAAAGAAACCGTTTTGCTTGAGAATGAGTAAGTCCTTTAAAGATGTGATCTTGCGCAATGCTTTGCACAAGATCAGTGGGTATAGTTTTGTGATCTTTATGACCAAAATCCTTGCACATCTCTCTGAACGTTCCACATTTGTTTAAAACAACAGAGTCAAATGACAATGGTTTATCATCTAATCTAATGGTAATTAACTCTGCAGTTGGATCAGCACATCTCATTCTTTTAGCTTCAGGCTCTTGAACATCCGGCCCATCTGCTGCAAAAGCTGATAAACTGATTAAGCTAACAATAACTATTTTTTTCATTAAAATCTCCATTTAACCTTCCGAACTATCGATGTTGAATAAACGTTCATCCTTGAGCAATACTAATAGTGCATGTTGGTCATATTCATCAATAATCTTTTGATCATCTTCTGTCAGCTGATAAGCTGTTTTTTCCTGCCAAGATATACGTGCTTTATCAAGTAATTGAATAAGCTCATAAGGACATAGCTTTAACCACTTTTTATAATCCCGCCAGATACGCACTGTTTTATCATCTGATGCCGATACAATCTGTTTGCCATCCGGACTGAATGCTGCTGAATTCACACCATAAGTATGACCTTGTAATATATGACCTTGTAATATATGCAGACATGCACCGGTATCAGTATCCCATATGCGCACTGTATTATCATCTGATGCTGATACAATCTGTTTACCATCCGGACTGAATGCTGCTGAACTCACTGTATGAGTATGACCTTGTAATATATGCAGACATGCACCGGTGTCAGTATCCCATATGCGCACGGTGGCATCCCATGAGGCTGATGCAATCTGTTTACCATCAGGACTAAACGCCGCTGAATTAACCCAACCAGTATGACCTTGTAACGTATGCAGACATACACCGGTATCAATATCCCATATACGCACGGTTCTATCCCATGAGCCTGATGCAATCTGTTTACCATCAGGACTGAACATTGCTGAACTAACCCAACTAGTATGACCTTGTAACGTATGCAGACATGCACCGGTATCAATATCCCATATACGCACGGTTCTATCACGTGATGCTGATACAATCTGTTTGCCATCCGGACTGAATGCTGCTGAATCCACATCACGAATGTGACCTTGTAACGTATGCAAACATGCACCGGTGTCAGTATCCCATATACGCACGGTTCTATCACGTGATGCTGATACAATCTGTTTACCATCCGGACTGAATGCTGCTGATCTCACCCAATAAGTATGACCTTGTAATGTATGCAGACATGCACCGGTATCAATATCCCATATACGCACGGTTCTATCCCATGAGCCTGATGCAATCTGTTTACCATCAGGACTAAACGCCGCTGAATTAACCACACAATTATGACCTTTCAAAATAGTCTGCTGAAGACCACATAAATCAAGCAAAGCTTCGTTCACCCTACTGCACATAATTGGCAATGATAATTGAAGCGGTAAATGATCAACCTTAATATCTGTTTTTCTAATCAATTTTTTACAAGCTC